>NZKY01000110.1 GCA_002694035.1 Opitutia bacterium | reverse complement strand
GGCGGATACGGATACTTCGATTTGGTAGGTGGATTTGTCTCCGGATTTCCCCTCCGCCAACAAGCTACCATCCTTAACGATTCGCAAACTTTCCCCGCCATTCGAAACTGCCTTTGTGGGAGTGAGCACCTGCCACTCGGATTCGTTCTCTTTTGTCACTTTCAATTTTTGCTGATTCCAATCTTTGTATTTCCGATTCGCTTCCTTTTGCATTATGGCAAGCTCCTCTTTTTTAACCTTAAGCTCAGCATTAATAGAATCCCGCTGCTTTTGTTTATCCGCAGGAAGTGGAAGTTCCATCTTTGGCCCCCAAAAATCAAAGGATACTCCCTTGCCACTCTTATTCTCCACTTCAAGGGGTGTGTTATTGAAGAAAGCAAACATTTCAAAATATTCCTCCTGCGANAAAGGATCNTATTTATGACTNTGNCACTGGGCACATTCCATNGTGGTACCCAGCCAGGTNGTNCCTGTGGCATTCACCCNGTCNACNACCTGATTTACGCGNTTCTCNTCGGGATGAACNCCNGCTTCCACATTGCANGTNGGGGTGCGGTGAAANCCNGTGGCAATCTTTTGATCGATGGTTGCATTGGGGAGNAGGTCNCCGNCAATNTGTTCNATGGTAAACTGGTCAAAGGGCATATCCTGATTGATGGCGTTAATCACCCAGTCACGAAATGCCCAACTATCGCGTAATTGATCCGCCTGAAAACCATTGGAATCNGCATACCTTGCCAAATCCAGCCATTGGCGAGCCCANTGTTCCCCGTATCGAGGAGAGGCAAGCAGACGGTCGACCACTTTCTCTTTAGCATTTGGAGAATCATCCTGCATGAAATTCTCGAATTCCTCGAGAGTGGGAGGCAATCCGGTGAGACCAAGACTTACGCGACGAACCCATTTATCCTTTTTTTCAGGCTCACTGGGAGCCCATTCTTTTTCTTGAAGCTTGGAAAGAACAAACTGATCAACCGGCGTTCTTACAAATTCCTTGTGCTCCAGTTTAGGCAAGCCAGGTCTCTTCGGAACCACATATGCCCAATGCTTGGCATACTGAGCACCGGAGGAAATCCATTGCCGCAGAAGATTGATCTGTTCGGGCTTGAGAGCATCACCTTTGGGAGGCATCCGGTCATCCATATCGGTGGATACAATGCGATGAAGGATTTCACTTTCTTCCAAGTCTCCAGGAGCAATGGCAGGAAATCCGGATTTTCCTCCNNTGTATGCAAATTCAGCAAAGTCGAGGCGCAAGCCACCTTGTGGATCATCCAGTCCATGACAGGCAAAACAGTGCTCTGAAAGGATCGGACGGATCTGCCGGTTAAAATCAATCTCCGCGTACAATAGCGGGCAGATCAAAAAAAGTATAAATAATTTCAAAACATTGTTATTTGAGAAAAACACTTATGAGAACTTAACAGAATGCCAAAAAGTTTTGAGAGTAGGAGATTAAATACCATTAGTATTAAAAAATTACCTTACTCAACGAGCAATGGAAAAAGTACAGTTTTGAAATTTAATTTTAGTCTTTAGTATTGTTTTCGCTGACATGAATGGTCTGGGTTGGGAATGCGAATTCAATGCCAGATTTATTAAATCTTTCCAGAATTTCCAAATTTACACGCTCACTAAATTCCATGTAATCCCAGTATGCTGGTGGGTGATACCAATACATACATTTAAAATCCAAAGAAGAAGCTGAAAAATCACTAAAGTAGACTCGGGGAAGCAATTCCCTCTTAGGGTCAAATCCCTCGTGATCCTTTAANATATCCTCAAGAATTTCTTTTGCTTCCTTTACCTTTTCAGGAGGTGTGTCATAGGTAATTCCAATAGTAAAAATCCTGCGGATAAAAGGGCGCTTCGCAATATTATGAATGGATTGATTCGCCAGTTCCCCATTGGGAATAGTTACCTGATGACCATCAAGTCGACGAAGTCGGGTTGAACGAAGCCCAACTTCTTCAATCGTACCATCATGCCCATCATAATTAATTCTGTCTCCCAAGGCAAAAGGCTTATCAGAGAATATAACCAATGAACCAAATAGATTTTTTATGGTATCCTGTGCGGCAAGTGCGAAAGCAAGTCCGCCCAAACCAAGACCAGCAATCAAAGCACTAATTGGCTTATCACTGAGAGACTGTGCTATGCTCACAACAGAAAATAGAACCACAGTGATCCGTAAGCTCTTCCGCACTATGGGAACAAGCATATCGTCAAACTTACTTTCTGTTTTCTCTGTTTGACGGGCAAGCCATGCACTTGGCACCTCAACGAGATAGTAGGCAAGCAAAGCCACTGCAACCACGAGAAGGACTTCAAGCCCAGTAAATACAATCGTTTGTGCTAAGCCACCTGGGTCTCCTAAATGAATAAAATAAANACCTATTTTAATACCTGACCATACACCAAGAAGGGGAAGCGATTTACCCAAAGAGTTAAGGAAAACCCTGCGCGTTGAACCTTGCTTTGCAGAAGCTGAAGTTTTATTGATCCACGCCTTTAAAATTCTTGCGATTACCCACAAAATAAATACGCAAAGGAAAAAGAAAAAAATTTGCCCCCAGCTATTCCCGGCAACGACTTTATGGTTTAACCAGCTGGGTAATTTTTCAACAAAAGCAAAATTGNTCATTTAAAGTAAATTCTTTAATTAGTTCTGAGTTTAAAAAATTATTTGAATTAATAAATTTTTACAGGGGTCGACTAAAGGGTGGTCCTCTGCGATTACCATTTGGCCCCCCCTGATTTGGTTGATCTAATGCTTGCCCGTTCTCTGTAGCTTCATTTTGTTTGGCAATTCGCTCAGCAACTTTTTTGACCTCTGTGATGGTTCTTGTTTTTCTTTCTTCGTCCACAATAGCTTCAGCCCATGTCATCGCAATTTCAGGATCTTTACGCACAACTTCCCGAACAAATCTCTGAATAGGTTCGTCCATTAATTCACCGGATGGAAATTGATTTAACCATTCTGCTGCCGCAGTCGGATCTTTTCGGGCCCATTGAGTAACGACTTCCTCCATACTTTCAGACCGTGCCTCTCCCTCTGGCATTTTTTCAACCCATTTGGCTGCCTCAATGGGATTATCACGGGCCCATTTTTCCGCAACATCTTCACTCACTGCTGCCTTGACTTCAGATTCTTCCATATTGTCAACCCATTCAACAGCACGCCCAAGATCATCCCGGCTTATTTTTTCAGCTATTTGACGATAAGCATAATTTTGCAAAGATCCTTCTGGCAAATTTTCAGCCCAATGCATGGCAACCCCTTCCCCCCTCTTCCATGTTTCTTCAAAAAGAACGGACGCAGCCCTTCCACGAACTCTGCCATACGGAAGTTCGGTCATCAGTTCGGTAGCACCAATTAAATTATTTTCCGACATTCCACTAATGATTCCTGCAAAGTATGGATTTTCGGTACCTTCTCCACCCTCAAAATTCTCGCGGGCCCAGGCAATCGCTGAATCTGAATCATTCCTTGCCCAAGAATCCATTACCGAACTTTGCCCAATCCTTTTGTCAAATCCACCAAGTCCACTCGCCCATTCCATCGCAGCAGTTGGGTTAATTTGTGCCCAACTAAAAGCAAGCAGTCGTAATTCACTAAATCTTGTTGGACCTTCAGGGAGTTCGTTAAATGCTTGTACCGCCATGGCCAGATTTTCCTCAGTAGGATTTTCTAAGGCTTCGGTGAATGCTTTTATTCTAATAATTGGATTTGTTGAGCGTAGACGATCAAAAGAAGATTCAGTGGAAATTTCAGCAATTTCTAATTCCGGTTCATCAATTTCGGAAACAACTGGATTGGAGATAATTTCTTTTTCCTCTTTAGGAATTATCACGGTGGCTTTGTCTTTGGATTTAGAAACCTCATTTGCAATTTCCTGACTTCTGACTTCTTCTTGAAGGAAAGTCTTGTCCTTGTTTAAATTCTGAGTCAGACCAAACCAATATGCTACTGCACATGTAGAGAGCCAAATTAAGCTAAAAAATAATTTATTCATTATGAGTTGTTTATAAAAAAAGATTGAATACTGAAATGCATATAATCAAGCAACAAGAGACGCTTGCATATGTAATTTTTTCATGATTTTTTGCAATTCGCTTTATGTAAAAGCTTTAAAATATTTAAACTATGACTGAATCAAAAAAGTTTCAAACTGTAGACTTTGCTCAATTAAAAGAAATTCCCTGCCCCTGTGGTTTAACCAAAAGAGCATTTTTGGAAGATGTCGATCAAACGGCTTCATTTCACATTGTAAAAATTAACAAGAAGAGTCGTAAGCACTATCATAAAAAAACAACCGAGATTTATTATGTACTCGAGGGAGATGGATTTTTGGAATTAGACGATGATAAAATAGCTTTAAAAAAAGGAATTTCTGTAATGATTAAGCCGGGGTGTCGTCATCGGGCTTTGGGTGATTTAACTATAATAAATGTTCCTGTACCCTGTTTTGACGAAGAGGATGAATGGTTCGATTAAAACTTATAAATTCATTCCGAAACGAGAAAGAATTTTGGTCATGATCATATAAAGTATGATCGTCAATAAAATCCCGCTTAGAAGAGAAAAATAAAAAGATATACCCTTTTTCATCATCCATGGCATAACGATGAACATGGGTAAAGAAGGCAAAACATACCAAAAAGTCCCTTCCGCATGAGAGATTAACTTTTTTGTATCCTTTGTTTCCTGAAAAATCCATATCATGCCAAGAACTGAAATTAAAGGAAGAGAGGCAATCAAACTACCAAGAAGTGGTAACCTTTTAGAAATCTCAGAAACAGCTAATACGATGAGCGCTGTTATTAAAATTTTAATTATATACCAAGACATACAAAACTAATGATTAACATATAAATTTTTACAGAGGGGATCAACTTAGGAAACCGACAACAAGTCAAAAATTTATTTAATCCATTTACAGTAATGTAAAAATACCTACCAAAAAAGAATTATTATGCCAGTTGGAATGGTATTTGCGTGCAACTTTGCATTAATTGATTATATTATTCTTTTGGTTTAAAAACGGTGGGAGTTAAATTCAAAATAAATGGGCGGGCTAGGTTTTAGTTTATTCAAATTTTCAATCATTCTTATTCTTTACTGGGCAAATTTTTCACATGCAGATTTTGTGAAATATGAGGTTAGTAGTTCGTCGTATCCAAGAAACACTGCTTTCGATATATTTAAGGATAATTTCATTTCGAATCTGAATTATGATTTACAGAATTCCACATCGATCACAGAGAAAATTCAAAAAAACAAACTCGAATATCTCCCCTTTCTAAACAGAGATATTTTGGAAGACTATTTAGAACATAATCCTGAAACTATTCAAATTCTTGAATTCTCTAAGGCGACCATTTTTGATTTGGTTGAACCAAACCTTAAACTCGCACTTTGTGGTTCATCTTCAAAAAAGATGCCGATTTTTTCGGAACAAAAAAATAGTATGATTGAAACTAATTTATCCACTTTCAGGTTTTCATCCTCAGTTTACTCTTGGGAAAGCCCCAAGAAACTCGCATTAGAAGATAAAGACAACTTGATCCCTTTTGATCTGTTAGATGCCATTACGAGGAGTAACTTCGAACTTTTCTTCCACCAGAAAACGAAATATCCCGATCAATTTCCAGTTTTTACTGGCTTATATAATGAAGATGATTTGAAGATATCAAAAGCATCCCCATTGAGAATAACTGAAATTTTAACTTACCTAATTATAATATCCGGTCTGCTTGCCTTCTTTGTAAGGTACTACTCGTACTTTAATACTCGAGAAGCTAAAATCAGATATTAATAAAAATTTATAGATCCGGTATTAATTTTTTTCAGGATCTAGATTTTTTAATAATTGAAAAACTGGGCTATCCGTTGTCAGGAATAAGGAAATATCAGAATTTAAAATGTCTTCATAAGTTTCCAATGTCTTGAGGAAGCTGTAAAAATCAGAGGCATTCGTACTTTGATTGTAAGCTTCTGCATAGATTGCGGATGCATTTGCGTCCGCTTCTCCATAAATCTCCTGAACGGTTTTGTAAGCCTCTGATTCAATCTCTTGTAAATCCTTTTCTTTTTTACCCATTATTTTGGCTGCCTCACCTGCTCCTTCGGAACGGAACCGTTCAGCAATTTGGTTTCTTTCACTCACCATGCGTTCGTAAATTCTTCTTCGTACGGTTTCGTTGTAATTTATTCTTTTGAAACGAACATCCAGTAACTCGATGCCAAACCCTTCCAGTTTCTCTGCCGCTTTTTCAAAAATTTGCTGCTCCACTTTTTCCCGCCCAATCTTGATGGGATATAACATTCCAACCTTACCAATTCCTTGAGTTAAAGACTCATCTGTCTTGGGAACCCGGTCTTTTGTAGTTCTTACAATCTCAATTAATTCATGCTTAGCTACCGCGTTTCTTGTTTCACTACCAAGAATATCATCAAGTCTGGACAAAGCACTCCGCTCATCCCTAAGACGGAGAAAATACTTCATCGGGTCATTTATTCTCCAACGGGCAAAGGTATCAATAATCAAGTAGGTTTTATCCTTGGTTGACATTTCATTGGAAGGTCCATCCCAGGGAAGAAAGCGCTTTTCAATACGATTGATCTCCTGAATAAAAGGGAGTTTGAAATATAATCCAGCTTCAGTTACGGGCTCTCCAACCGGCTTACCAAATTGTGTCAGTATGACTTGATCCGTTTCTTCAACAACATAAGAACATACATAAGCTGCCCATAAGACTAAAATTATTGGTATTAAAGATAATTGTGCCTTCATCTTGATAATTCTCCTTTTCCATCAGCCTGCAATTGTAAAAGGGGTAAAACTTGGGAGGCATCCTGATCAAGAATAACCTTTTTACCCATTTGTGGGAGTACTTCCTTCATCGATTCAAGATAAAGCCTGGTTCGAGTAACTTCTGGAGCTTTCTGAAATTCCTTAAACCTGTAATTAAAACGGGCGACATCCCCTAAGGCTTCATTGACTCGTTTTAGGGCATAACCTTCTGCCGCCTGAATTTTTTGATCCGCTACCCCACGAGATCTTGGAATTTCTTTATTGTATTCACCATTTGCTTCATTGATCATTCTTTCACGTTCCTGTTGAGCTTGATTTACCTCGTTGAAGGATGCTTGAACGGGTGGTGGCGGGTTGACATTCTGAAGCTGGATTTGATCAATACCAATCCCTAGTTCGTATTTCTTAACAGCATCCTCAAGTCGGGCACGTGCTTCTTCTTCAATTTCCTGACGGCCAATTGTAATAACCTCATCTACAGTTCTATCCCCAACAACCGTACGCATCACAGATTCTGATATGTAACGAAG
The DNA here is from genome assembly GCA_002694035.1 of Opitutia bacterium. Lineage (GTDB taxonomy): Bacteria > Verrucomicrobiota > Verrucomicrobiia > Opitutales > Seribacteraceae > Seribacter. The sequence goes on along the minus strand of NZKY01000110.1, from coordinate 5,413 downwards.
TGTACCTTCAGGATCCAAAACATTGAAGAGATATAATTTTGGATCGTTTATACGATACTGTACAATCCATTCAACCATGGCAGCATTCAAATCACCCGTCATCATACTTTTCTCAATTTCTCGGGCTCGACGATCGCTAAACTGATTTGGATTTGTAGCACCGGGGGTACTAAATCCATACTCCTGTTTAAGCTGCCTACGAACAGGCAAAACATAAACTCTCTCTATCCCAAAAGGCATTTTAAACCGTAAGCCAGGCTCGACTGTTTTTAAGTATTTGCCAAAGCGAAGAACCACCCCTTGTGACTCCGCTTGAACCGTGTAGATTGATGTGATCAGACCCAAAATAACAGCGATGGCAATAATTACCCAAAATATTATTCCGCTTTTAAAAAGGTCGGGTATTCGAATTTCAGTTGGTTGATTCATAAAAAGGTTCTATTACATATATATTTAAGTACCGGGTCAACGAGGGAACTCGAAATTCATAAGCTTAATAAATTAATCTTCAGAAATTTCGTACTTTCTGCGAATCGAAGACCAAATGACTTCCGCATCGTACACAAAGTCAATTTCCGGTTCACTTTTGAACAGGCGAATAGTTTTAGTTACATGCGGAATATCGTTCAAAAATGGATCATCATGAATCTGATGATTATGAAAAGGATAAGCAGAAGGGATCGAATAAAAGGAATTTCCTGATTCGGAATCAACCACCTCAAAGAATTTCATATCATTCTCCATGGTAACTTCGGCACATCTCAGCAGACAAAGATCGCCGGTCATTGGTGGTTTACCTCCCTTAAAAGTCACCCGGATTAAGTCACTTTCCAATGCAGTTTCACTGTAGTAGGAAGAATTATAAATACTCCTCGCCCCACAACCGATGATCAAAAATAACAAGATACATATGGAAAAAAATCGCATTTAATTCACAGAATATATATAAAAGGAGAACGGACAAGAGGAAGATTAGGAGGCCTGTTTTTTTGCTTCTCTTTTACGAACTGTCGAATCAAGGATTCTTTTTCTTAAACGGATATTTTTAGGGGTTACCTCAACCAATTCATCTGGTGCAATGTATTCGATAGCCCGCTCAAGAGAAAACTTAATTGCAGGTGTGAGAGCTTCTGTTTTGTCGCTTCCAGCAGCCCGATGATTGGTAACATGCTTGGTCTTGGTTGGATTTACAGGTAAGTCTTCGGTTCTGGGATTTTCGCCCACTATCATACCCTCATAAACTTCTTCACCCGCTCCCACGAATAATTTCCCACGAGTCTCTATATTTCTTAATGCGTAGGTATTTGCCTCACCTTTTTCCATCGAAACAAGGGTACCAGTCCGACGGGTCCTAATATCCCCTGAATCCGGACGATATTCCTTAAACAAATGGGACATAATTCCCTCCCCACTTGTAAGATTAAGAAGTTCAAATTCAAAACCAATAAGCCCACGAGTCGGTATAGTCGCCTCAATTGATGTTCTTCCCTTATTTGGCGACATACTTTCAACCTGCCCTTTTCGATTGGCAAGGGATTGCATACATCCTCCCACAGCATCATCGGGAACTTCAAGATAAAGTGTTTCAAAGGGCTCATGAGAACGCCCGTCAATCATCTTCTTAATAACTGTTGGACGACTCACTAAAACCTCAAATCCCTCACGTCTCATTTCCTCCACAACCACGGCCACTTGCATTGCGCCACGCGCATTTACTTTAAAGTCCGTGGAACCCTCCAAGTCTTCAAGTTTAATGGATATATTTGTGCGAGCTTCACGAATTAAACGATCCCTGATTTCACGTGAAGTAACCCTGTCCCCTTCTCGTCCAGCCATTGGTCCATCATTCACGGAAAAGGACATCATTACAGTAGGTGGATCGATTTCAACAAAGGGTAGCAATTCAACATTTTCATCACCTGCCAGTGTTTCCCCAATATCCACCTCCTCAAAGCCGGAAAGGCCTATAATATTACCAGCAACACCTTCCGCTGCATCATTGGTAGCTAGAGCAGAATACTCAAATATCTTAGATATTTTAGACCTTTGAGGTTCTTCTCCGCTTCGTAAACGCCAAATAGGATCTCCAATCTTGGCCCTACCCGACAGAACTTTTCCAACTGCAATTCGCCCGACATAATCTGACCAGTCAACATTGGAAACAAGCATCTTGAATTCGTCCCCTTCCTCAATAGAAGGTGCAGGTATTCTCTCGGTTAAAATTTCAAATAATGGAGTCATTCCAGCAGGTTCATCCCCTATTTCTCTAATGGCATATCCGTCCTTGGCACTTCCAAAAAGAAAAGGTGCATTAAATTGCTCATCACTTGCTTCCAACTCGAGAAATAACTCCAAAACCAAGTCCTGCATATCTATTGGGCGGGCATTAGGCCGGTCGATTTTATTTACAAAAACAACTGGATTCAGCTCGGCAGCCAATGCTTTTTGCAAAACAAAACGGGTCTGAGCCTGAGGTCCTTCATAAGCATCGACCACCAACATTACACCATCCACCATTTTCATGACCCGCTCCACTTCTCCTCCAAAATCAGCGTGCCCCGGAGTATCTACAATATTGATCAAGTGCTCATTCCATTGAACAGATGTGTTCTTTGCCTTGATAGTAATACCACGCTCACGCTCCTGATCCATTGAATCCATGGCCCGTTCCTCAAGAACTTGATTATCCCGGAAAGAACCGGACTGGCGAAGCATTTGATCAACCAATGTGGTCTTGCCGTGGTCTACATGAGCAATAATAGCAAGATTTCTAATCTTGTCCGGAGTGATTGAAAATGAATTCATGCGAGCGGACGGTTTAGACTTTTCGCAAGCATCTGGCAAGCGAAGGTTTTTTTGCTAACTTTACAATCCGCTCAAAATACTTTCAGAAATTTTTCATCTAAAAATTACCCTTGGTTTTTTATAAAGAAAAAACACCGACTAGAAAAACAGTAACCACTGTGATTAAGATTGCCCATGTCAAACTGACAATCAGATAAGATTCATCACTTGATTCTTTGTCATAAGATTTAAATTTTGGCATAATTGATTCCCCCCATTTTTGATTAATAATATGTGAGATTTTGCATAACCTGCGCCAAAAAATATGAACCATTAAATTTGTAGTAAATTAGCAATTCAAAGCCGATTTGAGAGTTGAAATATACCCTTTTTATGAAGGAAGTTCATGGTTGAAATTAGAAAGATTTGAGAACCATAAAAATTGAATAATTTCTTAACACTTGTAAAAACTGACCTTCCTAAGAAAAAGCTAAAAACAAGTAGATAAAATCCAGTATATTTTTCTTGTTAAAAAATCATCCACACTCTGGATAATAAGCCTTACTCACACATCCAAAATTTGCCTGTGAAACAGTCGAACAAAAATCTGCCAAATATCCCCTTTGCTGAAATTTCTTTCTTTTTTCGGACCATTTCTTTTGCCTGTTCAAAAATTCCTTATCGGTTACATGCCAGTTGATATCACCAGCTTTCAGATCAAACGATATTTCATCCCCATCCTCTACCCATCCAATCGGACCTCCAACTGCTGCCTCCGGAGCACAATGAACCCCAATTGCACCGTGAGAAACTCCAGATACCCGTGTATCCGAAAGGAAAGCCACTTTTCCATCCAATTCGGGAATGGAAAGAGCAGAAGTCGCAACAAGAACCTCTGGCATACCACACGCCACCGGACCCTGATTACGAAGGATTATGAACATACCCGGTTTTATTCTCCTGTCCTCAACTGCCTGTACAATGTCCTTTGCATCATCAAAACATATCGCTCTACCCCGAAAAGTACTCTCCTTTAAACTGGAAACCTTAAAGACAACTCCGCCCGGGGCAATATTACCAAAGCAAACTTGCATATCTGCACTTTCGCTGAAGGGATTTTCCGTGCTGGTAATTAGATCACATTTTTGATTTAAACTGGGAACCCCTGATAAATTATCTGCCAAAGTTTTCCCTGTTACGGTCAGACATTCTCCATTTATCAAAGCCGCATCCAAAAGAACTTTCAAAAAAATGGGAGTACCTCCAATATTATGCAAATCGATCATTGTCCCCCTACCCCGAGGAGCAAAATTAGCCAAAACAGGAGTGGAAAGCAAAATAGCCTGGATATCTTTCAAATCAAAATTCACATTCGCTTCTCTTGCCAAAGCGAGTAAGTGCAAAATTCCATTTGTCGAACCACCCGCAGCTGCAATAGCTACGGTAGCATTTTTGAAAGCCTTTTTTGTCAAAATATCTTTTGGACGCAGATCTTCTAAAAGCATATTTCGAATAATTAACCCCACCCCTTTACATTCAACTTTCTTCTCCTCTCCCTCGGCCGGGATTGAACTGCTGTATGGAAGCATCAAACCAATTGCTTCCATGGCAATCCCCCAGGTATTGAAAGAAGCGGCAATTCCACATCCTCCAACTCCCGGGCATGCCTTTCTTAAAATCTCATCCGCTTCCTCTTCGGACATATCTCCCATCCTTGCTGATGCCTGAGAATCATAAACATCCAGAATGGTAATATCTTTTCCTCTATGACAACCCGGCTTAATACTACCCCCGGACAGAATTAAACCCGGGAAATTTGTTCTGGCTAAAGCCATTGCAAAACCAGGACCATTCTTATCACAATGATGTAGCCCCACCATAGCATCATAAGCATGTGCAGTCATTACACACTCAGCCGAATTTGCGATTAGATTTCTTGAAGGCAGGCTACCATTTCCCCCCTCATGCCCCTGTGAAATATTATCACTTACCCCGGGAACACCAAAAGCAAATCCCTTCAAACCAGCTTCATCACACCCCTTAATAATTTCTTGGGCTAATTCATAAGCATGTAAGTTACATAGATTACCCTCCAAAAGTGGAGTGCCCACACCGATCTGTGCCTTGGTTAAATCACTCTCCTTCCAACCAAGACCGTAATAAAATGCATGTACTCCCTTTTGCCACCCCTGAGTAAGCCGTTTACTATTCCAATTTAAAATTCTGCTCAAAATAAATTATCTCCAAGACTGATCGACTCATCATACATCCCCAGCAATCGGTAACCTTCTGAACGGAAGAGGCGGGTGCGGAGGTTCACGGGTGTCTACTGCCCCATGTTGTACAGAGCCTGAACTTCAGCGGCGGATAATGCACGGTCGTAGATGCGGAGTTCGTCGATAGTGCCTTTGAAGTAACGATCGTTAGACCAATTACTTTTACCGATGTACTGTTTTGTCCTGTAAATAGAATTTGGCTTCAAACCATCTATTTTCGATCCTGAAAGAACTGCATCTCTGTAAGCCTTCATGACCCCGTTTTCATCAATTGTAGCAACAAAATGAATCCAATCATTTAAAAGCCAAAAGTCTGATATATCTAACCTTGGACTTGATGTATTTCCAACTGT
>NZKY01000109.1 GCA_002694035.1 Opitutia bacterium | reverse complement strand
TGAAGCAGACTCAGATGGTGATGGCGTAAATAACTTTATGGAACGAGCTTTTGGAGGTGATTCTCTCGGGCGAGATGCCGATAAATTTATGCCACGTCCGATTAATAAAAAGGATGGAAAGCAAAGAATCACTTTCCTACGCTATCAGTCTCAGTATAATCAGGAAGGAATTGAGTATATTGTTGAAACAAGTACTGATCTCAGAACATGGACTACCTCAGGGGTTACTCAGGTTGATCTGAATGGTCCAAGTACCGCAGGAATGGGAGTTGAGGCGGGAGCAGGAATGGAAAGAGTTCTTTACGAAACCACTTCCAAAACTAAGGCCGCTGGTGGTAAGCAATTCCTTCGGGTCCGGGTCAGAGGAAAGTAGACTTTTAGAATTTCCCATGAAAAAAAAAGATCTCATATCTTTAAAAGAATCTGCTCATATCCTTGGCTATCAGCAAACTGCACCAGTTTTATCTTTAATTGAAAATAATTTCCTTAAAGCATATAAAAAGGCTGGGTGCAGGAGAAAGTGGCTTAAAAAAAATGAGGTTCTTGAATTACCAGAACTTATTACTAATTGTAAGTAATTCAGAAAATTTTATAATGTAATGGAATGTGTAATGTGTTTCATAATCTTTCATGTTAGATGGATTTGAAAATTAACAGAATATCTTTCTTTATTTCCAAAAGTTTTCAGGGCCAGTAAGGTCACGCCCAGTGTCATCAAATTTTGTCCCAATTTCTCTTAAATTAGATAGTCTTTTAACAACATCTAACCCTCTTTTAATCCGTTCAGGGCTAAAGACTAGACGAGTCAAATTAAGTCCTTTTAAAGGAGTTAAGTCAGTTATTAAGGTTTCTCCAATGTGTAAACGTTGAATAACTGGAAGTTTCCTCACAAAAGAAAGATCTTCAACAAGGGTACGGTGCAGGGTTAGACTAACCAAAGGAAGACCTTCCAAAGGTTTTAAATTTGAAACCGGTGACTCTGTTAACCAAAGCTGTCTTAAATTACTTTTTGCCAATGAAGTAATATCGTTAATCTGCGTATTTACAGCATAAAGATTTTCAATAGGTTGACCTTCCAATCCTTTCAATGATCGCACAGGGCTTCCATTCAACCTTAATTCAATCAGGTTGGCATCCTTTAATTCAGTCAGGCTTTCCACACTTGTATATTCTAAGAATAGTCTTTCTAAAGGCATTCCTCGGAGATGACGAATCTCACGGACTGGATTTCCACTCAAATCCAACGCATTTAGTTCCAAACCACGTAAGGGGGACAAATCTTTTAGACCACAATTTGGAAACTCAGCTGCGAAAATCCTCCCATCTTTTTCATGAATATTACCCTGTTTACGGTAATCCGGATTTGCTTTAAGTAGATTAGCTTGAATTTTTTCAATTTCGCCAAATTGTGCTTCTGAAGATGCACGATTTTCATTTTGTGAGTCTATTTTCTTCGAGATGTTATCTTGATTATCAATCTTCGAACCAGCATTAGACGGGGTTGTGAAAGATGAATTTATATCTGTTTTAGATAAGGGCACCTCTTTTTTTGAAGAAGCGGAAGGCTGGTCCATTTCGCAACCGAATAATAAAAAAACAAACGCAAATATTACAAATCTGTACATGGTCATAAATATGCGGAATTTAATTATTAACACTACACAAAAAAGGATGGGGTAATTACCAATCGCAATACCATTCAAAAGTAAAACAGATATTCCCCATTCAATTATTAATTTTATATTCAAAATTTATGAATTTAATCTTTTCCAATCAGTACAAACTCTAATAGTCTACCAACATGAACAGCCTGCTTTCGACTACTGATTTAATTATTTTCTTTGGTTCTCTATTTGCCGTAATGGGTTTTGGACTCTTGGCTGGAAGAAAAGAAGACAGCTCGGAAGATTACTTCCTTGCAGGAAAGAAAACGCGTTGGTGGGGAGTTGCAGGTTCAATCTTTGGCTCGAATGTCTCTGCTAACCATATAGCAGGCATGATGGGTGTAGGGTATATAGTAGGTTTTGCACAAAGCCAGTTCGAAATCACAGCCATTGCTGGCCTTCTTTTGCTTTGCTACGGCTTTCTCCCAGTGTATCGGAAGATGAATGTCTTTACCCTAAGTGAATACTTAGGTAAACGCTACGATGATCGAAGTCGAATAAGCTTTGCCTGTATCATGGTTGTTATCATGGTTGTTGTCCAAATGGTCCCGGGTTTTTACTTTGGATCCCGATCCGTAAACCGATTGCTACAGGGAGATACGGGTAGCAAAGCATCAGCGGAAGCGGTCTTGAATTCAGAAGGCTCTCTCAGTGAAATTCAAATCAAAACCAATGGTCGAAAATATGCTAAAGCTCCAGAAGTGGTAATAGAACAAGGAGGAGGTGCAAAAGCCGTAGCTCATATTGATGATCAAGGAAGATTGACTTCAATTGATTTGATAGAATCTGGTTCTGGCTACAATTTTGATGAAGTCCCAATTGTTTTACTCAAAGGTGGAAACGAAAAAAATCCTGAAATCTCTCCGGGCGATGTTGATCCCAAACATTACCAGATTGGTATATTAATTATGGCTTTGGTAACTGGTGCCTATGTTATTTTGGGAGGTTTAAGAGCAGTTATCATTACGGATGTGGTGCAATCCGTACTTATGTTGATAGGTGGATTAATTGTGGCATTTGTGGTTTTTAGCTTACCTGAAGTAGGAGGTTGGTCAGGCATGCGAGCAATGGATGCTGCAGCGGCACCTGAGGCCCAAAAAATGCATCTTTACGAGTCAAGTGACCACCCCACCCTTCCTTGGACCGGAATGCTTAGCGGTCTCATGGTTCTTCACTTCTTCTATTGGGGTACGAATCAATTCATTGTTCAAAGAGCACTTTCCGCTCGATCGGACAGGGAAGCCCGTATCGGAATCATTACCGCCGGCTTTTTCAAGTTGCTTATTCCATTCTTTTCAATTGGCACCGGTATAGCTGCATTTTATCTATTTAAGAAAAATAACATGATCGTAGCGTCAGACGATGTATTCATTACCCTCCTGACGGAATATGTAAAACCAATCGGATTTGGAGTACTTGGCTTGGTTGCCGCAGGTCTGATTGGTGCAATTTTATCTACTGTAGATTCCATGCTCAATTCCGCTGCTACTATTATTACCTTCGATATCTATAAAAAATACATCAATCCCAAGGCCGATGACAGAAAGCTCGTTTGGGTTGGTAGAGTATGGATCGCAATCTTCATCATGGTTGCTGGCTTTGTTTCAATTGCCATTATGGACCCTAATTCCAAATCTCCCTTCTTCATCTATGTAGCCGCAAACCAAATGAAGTTGGTCTCAGGACTTGTGGTTGCCTTTCTCGTAGGCATGTTTTGGAAAAGAGCAACTGGAGCAGGTGGAATTGCAGCTATAATCAGCGGTATTTTCTTCTCATTCGCTTTCGCTCCCATCGCAATTGATGGTCAACCCTTATGGCCATCGCTCTATGAACTCACTCTTGCAAAAAGCGACTTAATATGTGAGCTTTTCGGTGCCAAGCTCAACTTTTTTCATGCAGCTTTCCTTGCCGCCATCATTGCTTTCGTGCTTAACATCTTAGTCAGCTTAAAAACTCAACCCGATGAGAAAAAAGGCAAGTTTACTTGGACTGAACTAGGAGGCCATGATCCTAGCACTCTCAAAAGTGCTGGAAAGAAAGTTCTTTTAACAATTGGTCTTTACACTGTCCTGGGACTGACAATGGTTGGAGGATGGACAAGCCCTTTGATCTCTGGGTTGGTTGCTGCAATCTGGACTTGGTTCGCTTTTGCCGAACTTGCCCTCGCGGCCGTAATTCGTTCGCATTATGAAGATAAACCTATCAGCCTATTTGTAGAAGATCGATTTTGGGCCGGGCTATTGGCCGGCTTGGCAATATTCATGATGTTCTATTACTATTAAACTACTATCTCCTCGGCGAGATCCTCCAAAGGGTAGGTCCAAATTTCTGATAAGGTTGGGTGGTACCAATCGGCCCGTAACAAATCATGCACAGTTGCACTAAGACCAACGCCGACCGATAAAGAATGAATTAATTCCCCTGCATCTTTCCCAACGCACTCTGCACCCAATATCACTCCAGACTTTTTGTCGGCATGTATCGCAACATAGCCATATTTCGCGTCCATTAAGATAGATTTCCCATGATCATCAAACGGATAGGACGCTGACAAAAATTCGACTCCCTGCTCTTTCAACTTTTTTGGATTTAATCCAACAAATGCTAATTGTGGATCGGTAAAGACAACGGTCAACAGTTTGCTGTATTCCATAGGTCGAACTTCTTTGCCCATTGCATGAAGGGCTGCGGTTTCTCCCTGCTTGATTGCAATATGCACAATTTCATGGGGACCGGCACAATCACCAGCCGCATATATCTCCGGGCAAGTTGTTTGCTGATATGAATTAGTTTTAATATGACCGCTTGATAATTGCTCGACCCCGGCAAAAGACAAATTTAGATTCTCAGTAGATGGTTCCCGCCCAAGTGCCAAAAATAAAAAAGATGTTTTGATCGCTTTCTCCTCTTCTTGATGCCTGTAAGATATTTTGGTGTGAAGCTCATCGACTTGGGAAAAGGCCGTAAAATCAACACCAAGTTGAAGATTAATTCCTTCGGCCCTCATAGCACTCTGTAAACATTCTGAGGCTTCCACTGAAAATTCTTTAAGTAGCTGCTGACTTCTTTGCAAAAGAGTTACTTCAGTTCCAATTCTAGAAAGAAATTGTGCAAGCTCACAAGCAACCACTCCACCACCGAGCACAACACACTCAGGAGGAACAAAATTTAAGTCCAATACATGATCGCTTGTCTTATAATTTACTTCAGACAAACCAGGTAAATTTGGAACTTTCACCTTGGAACCAGTTGCAATCAAAATCTTCTTAGCTTGCAAAATAGTTCCATCTCTTAATCTCACAGTTTGATTATTAATTAACTGACCATTAGATCGAAAAAGAGAAAACCTTCCATCCTCAAGTTGTTCTTTTCGGTAATCAGCAAATTCTGCAATAACTTGCTTTTTACGTGCTTGCATTGCTGCAAGGTCAGCCTGCGGAGAACTACACGAAAAACCAAAGATATTTCCTTTTTGTGCAAAATGCAAAGCCTCTGCTGAATAAATCAAAGTTTTTGAAGGCATACATCCTTTTAATATACAAAGTCCTCCCAATTCTTCAGCACCATCCACTAATGCAACAGTAACCTGATTGTCGTATAATGTACGCGCTGCTGCATAACCTGCACTCCCACCACCTAATACAATAAAATCAAAATCGTAATTCATAAATTTATAATTGTTAGCTCGACAGCTAATGAATTCAGCAACAAGTTGTCGATTACAACTTTGATGTATCGAAAATATTTCAATTCAATTTCTCTTGTCATTCTTAAAAACTTAGTTCGACTCTACTTTTTCTCTCATTTTTTCGTTATATCTTTTGGGGAAGAGAATAAAACTCAGTTTAAAGAGTTAGATCGTTGGTTCGATATATATTTGAAAGATTCAAAAGTCGGATATGCCCACTCAACAATGAAATTTTTCAAAGACACTGTTGTATCAGAAAGCGTATTTAATGTTACTTTCAATAGAAATGGTTCTCCAGTTAGAATGAATTCATGTGAAAAAACTGAGGAATCAAAAAATGGAACCATAATCTCATTTTCAAGCCTATCGGAAATGGGAGGTGTTCCAATTCTCAAAAGTGGTCGTATCAAGGATAATCAAATTATAATTAAGGAAAAACAATTGAGTACAGAATCCATTAAGAAATATCCTCTTGATCAAGCAGGTAAAATGACTTGGGGTGTTTTAAAGACACTCAGAAAAAAAAATTTCAAGACAAATGGGAACCTATTTAACCTTAAAGTTTATTCCCCTGATTTTGGAATGTCATCTCCTACCAGTGCACAAGTTCGCACTTTTGGAAAAAGAAATCTCAAAATTAATAATAACAATTTTGTAACCTATAAAACAGAAATTTCTCTTTTCAACAGTGTTGGAAAAGTGAAGTCGATAAACTTTTTGGATGAAAATGGATTCACAGTGAAATCAACTATTCAGCTTGGTGGTTTACCGGTGGAAATTATTCAGAGTACAGAACAGAAAGCAAAAAAAAATATTGATTCCCTCGATTTGCTTTTAGGGACAATTTTCGATCTTCGATCACCAATTCCCTCAAATACAAAATCAATAAAATTTAATTTGAAATTTGTGAATGGTAAGTATCAAAAACCAATCTTTCACAGCGGGAATCAAATCGTTCAAAAAATAAACGATCATGAATATATAATACAGGTCTCCGCACTGCCTTGGGCAAAAATCGGGCAAAGTAACCATTCATTATCTACAGTTGAGCCTGAGTTCTCTGAATCTAGCCTTCTTTTAAATTCTGATAGCACAATAATAAAAAGCCTCGCAAGACAGGCAGGACAGGGTTCAAAAAATATTTTTGAACTTTCAGAGAAACTCTGCCTTTTCACAAATTCATATATTCGAAACAAAAATTATCGAATTGGTTTTGCTTCCGCAACAGAGGTTGCAATGAGTCGCGAAGGAGACTGCACTGAACATGCAGTACTTCTCGCTGCACTGGGTCGTGCGATGGGAATTCCAACCAGAATTGCTACTGGCTTGGTTTTTCTAGAGAATTTCGAGAACAGTTCAAATGTTATGGGTTTTCATATGTGGACTGAATTTCATTTAAGGGGTAAATGGATATCTTTTGACGCAACATTGAAAAAACTTGGTACTCATGCAGATAGAATCACACTGTCAGTATCTTCCCTAAAAGAAAATGAAATACCTGAAATAAGCTATATTATATCAAAATTTGTAAATGGATTAGAAATTTCTATCGATAGCCTAGAAACATATTAATGAAGATTTACATCTTGACTCCTAATTAAATTCAAAAATGATTATATCATTGTCTTAAAGCTCAAAATAAACACGAGACATGCAAAACTTTACCCCATGATCAGACTACAAGAATATAAAGAAGGTGATATTGTACTTAAAGACGGTGAACTCGGAAAAGGATTTTGTATCCTTGAATCCGGATCATTGGAAGTTGTTCGTGAAGGTAGAACTCTGAGTGAAATTGATCAGCCTGGTTCCATATTTGGTGAACTGAGTGAAATCTTAGGCATGAAAAGAGATGCCGTAATTCGAGCCAAAACATCAACAAAGGTTCGTCATGTCGAGGAGAGTATTGAAGATATTGTTAACAAGAATCCTAAAGTATCCGTAAAACTTATCAAAACACTTGGTCGTCGTCTTTACAGAATGAATCAATTGGCTTCGAAGGAAATGTCTGCAAATGATACTCAGTCTATACCGGATGGACCAGACGCAGTTAAAATATTAGTTGTAGATGACAAGCCTAATATTGTGAAACAACTGTCAGAAATTTTCTCTAAAAATGAATGGCATATACAAAGCACCCCTGATGAGGCAGGAGCTCTAAAGATTTGCGAGAACACTTCTTTCTCCGCCATTTTAATCAGCATGGCCCTACCAGGGGAAACTGCAGTCGACTTAAGAAGAAAACTAAAAACCAACCACAATGTACTTAATACACCCATTATTGGAATGATTGTACAAGGTGATGAGGTAGCCCAAAAAAAGGCCCTTAATTCCGGCTTTGCAGACTGCATTACAAAACCTTTTAACCCGAATAAAACGGATGCCGTAATGTATAAAGTAATGAATCTTGATTCATCTGCTAGATACTTCAAGTTCATTGACGATTTCCTTTTCTTCAAATTACCAACTGAACTAACTCCCTTTGTTATCAATGATATCAAAGAAAATATGGATAATAGAATTCGAAATACTATTAACGAAGGTATTCTTAAATTAATCATAGATGTTTCTGATCTAGAAGAAGTCGGAGAAGAAGCCATTGAGGTGGTAGGTGAATTCGCTGAAAAAATTGAAGATATGAAGCTTCCAATGAGAGGCACCATCATTGCCACTGGTGAAGACGCAGAAATGTGGAATAATTTAGATGGTTGTGAAGAATGGGGAATTTGCGAGGATTTGGAAGGTGCAAAAGAACACCTAGACAAAGATCCAGAAGAGGAAGACGAAGACTAGAAGCCATAGCTTCTTGTTTTCATAATTTACTCTAATTGCCTGTATCTTTTTACGGCCGTGTCAAAGCAACAAGCAAAGAGAGTTAAAAGTTACCTATTGGAGTTACAAGAGAGCTTAAAAGTTCATTTGTTAGATCTTGATTCAACCCTTAACACCATAAAGGAAGGATGGGATAGAGAAGAAGGAGGTGGAGGAGAGTCAATCGCTTTCAGTTCCGGCTCTGTAATCGAAAAAGGCGGGGTCAATTTTTCAGATGTTTATGGAAAATCTCTCCCAAAATCAGCAACTCAAAATAGACCCGAGTTGGAAGGTGCTGCCTTTCGAGCCATGGGAGTGTCTGTTGTTTTCCACCCCGATAATCCACATGTGCCGACAAGTCATGCCAATGTTCGTTACTTTGAAGTAAAAAGAGAAGAAGAAATAATTGATTGGTGGTTTGGTGGCGGTTTTGACCTTACTCCATACTATCCTTACATCGATGATGTGATTGATTGGCACAAATTTGCAAAATCTGCATGCGATCCATTTGGAAAAAACTTATATACCAAACTGAAAAACTGGTGTGATGAATATTTTTACCTCCCACATAGAAGAGAAACTCGTGGAGTCGGAGGAATTTTTTTTGATGATTTCAATGATGGAGGATTTGAAAAAAACTATTCATTTATTAAGAAAGTTGGAGAAACTTTCAAAGAAGCATATTTTGTAATTCTTAACAGAAGAAAGAGCACCCCTTTTACAACAGAAGAGAAAAGATTTCAAAAATACCGGAGAGGAAGATATGCGGAATTCAATTTAGTATACGATCGTGGAACACACTTTGGTCTTCAATCGGGAGGCAGAACTGAATCTATTCTGATGTCCATGCCACCTGAAGTCATCTGGGAATACGGTTGGAAACCCCAAATTAATTCACGAGAAGATGAATTATACAAAAATTATTTAAAACCAAGAAATTGGCTAGAGGAAGAATGAATTCCAGAGAAAAATTCATAAGCTCGCTGCACAATAAGAATCATGGTCGCCCTCCCCTTTGGGTAATGAGGCAAGCTGGACGTTATCTTCCAGAATACAGAAAACTTCGAGAAAAATATACATTTCTTGAAATGGTCAAGACACCGGAACTGGCAGTTGAAGTTTCTCTTCAGCCTTTAAAAAGATTCGAGTTAGATGCTTCTATTATTTTCAGCGATATTCTTGTCGTGCCAGAAGCAATGGGACAACCATACTATTTTAGAGATCAGGGTGGAATCGGAATGGAATTTAAATTAGAGACTGAAAATTGTATAAACAAACTAGATGCAGATAACTCAGTTGATAAACTTTCATATGTGAAGGATGCCCTTCTTCTCTTAAGAAAACAAATCGGAGATTCCAAAGCAATGCTGGGTTTTTGTGGTTCTCCCTGGACCCTTGCTTGTTATATGATTGATGGGGGTTCATCACCCGATTTCCCTCGAACAGTTAATTGGGCAAAAACATCACCAAACTCCTTCGCGAAACTGATGGAAAAAATATCATCTGTTTTGGTTAATTATCTAAATATGCAGGCCAGTTCAGGAGTTGATGCAATTCAAATTTTCGATAGCTGGAATGCTCTATGTCCAGATAAGTACCTCAATGAATGGTCCTTATATTGGATTAACCAAATTTCGTTAGAAGTTTCAAATAAAGTCCCAATTATTCTCTATGCGAAGACACCAAGTGGTCGATTACATCTGTTTTCAAATTGTAAAGTTTCAGGGATTAGCTTGGACCATAAAACAAAGCTTTCAGATGCAAGAAAAATACTTCCATCTAGCTTTACACTGCAAGGAAATCTAAATCCAAATGTTATGGAAACATCACCAGATAATGTTGAACACAAAACATTAAAACTTCTTAATGAAATGCGAGGAGACTCTGGCCATATTCTTAATTTAGGACATGGGATTAGGCCAAATGCCAAAATAGAATGTATGGAAGCCCTTGTAAAAACCACAAGAGAATTTACTTAGTGCGATAGTTTAAATTCAAACAACAAGTTAATCAACTTGTTGAGAATCAGGAATGCAAATTTGTTCTACGGCAGCTTCAAAATCCTCGTATCCCTCTACTATTTCTATATCCATTCTAACATAATAAAATGGCAATAAAGGTTTATATCCAATAGGTATACGAACCGCATCTTTCTCTGTTGTAATCATTACATCAACTCCAGAATTTTTTGCCTGCAAAAACATTCGGTCGAGTTCAGCTGTACTATATCTGTGATGATCAAGAAATCTTTTCTTATATCTCAATTCCCCAGACATCCTGTTGATTATATCCTCAAATCCTCTTGGAGATGCAATTCCACAAAATACACCAACATACAAATCATATAAATAATCTAACTTTTCTGTAGTTTCCCCATTTACTTTCTGAAAATATCTAGCTTTGTGAACACAACGTATTATTTCCGCTTGCTGATTATATTTTCTGATCGTCTGTAGTAGTTGAAGGTCAGGTTCAATTTCTGATTTAGTTAATAAAACATAATGAGCTCTTGAAAGATGCCGAACCGGTTCTCTTAGAATACCTCTAGGCAAAAGACAGCGGTTACCAAAAGGATTTGTTTGATCCACTAGTAATAAATTTAACTTTCCACTTATAGGTAAATACTGAAAACCATCATCTAGTATCAATGTATTAACCTTAAACTTTTCAATGGCGAACAAACCGGCTTTAACCCGATTTTTATGAGTAAGCACAACCGCACCCTTTAAATTTTTGGCCAACATAAAAGGTTCATCCCCAGCTTCTTCAGAATCAAGATAAATTTTCTCTCCATCACTCACAACTTTAGGAGGGAAATCTTCCTTCTTCCCGAAAATATTAAGCCAAATTTTATTAGGCTTTTCCTCCTTACTCTTGTAACCGCGACTCAAAATAGCTACCGAACGACCTTTAGCCATTAGTTCTCGACTTAATCTTTCTACGACTGGAGTTTTACCAGTCCCTCCAACGGTCAAATTACCTACGACTATGACGAAGCAATCAATTTCATTGGCTTTAAAAATGAATCTTCGCTGGTATAGATATAGTCTTGCACGAACAATAGCGGAAAATACAAAAGAAAATGGATGAAGAAAAAGACCGAACAGACGAGCAGACACTGAAAGATCTCGATCATAAATTACACCTTCTACGAAAGACTCAAAATCATTCCATTTGTTAATTAACCATTTTCCATTATTCTGACTCACTTCATGCCTTTTTTACAGATTCCGTGAACCCTGACAATCGGATATTATTTATCAGAAATTTCTTCATCGATTGACTTTGGGGGCGAATAAGATTTGATGGTATTCTTCCAAATTTTCCCTCAACATGCAGGTCACATTATTAAAATCTAAAATCCACAGAGCAATTGTTAGCTCAGTTTCTCCAAATTATTCGGGAAGTTTATCCATTGATCGCAATTTGATGGAAGCTGCTGGTTTTCTCAATCATGAAAAGATTTTGGTCGGCAATATAACGAATGGTGAAAGATTTGAAACATATTGTATACCTGCCCCTGCAGGCTCCGGAATTATTGCTCTCAATGGTGCTGCTGCTCACAAAGGGAAAGTTGGAGATTTATTGGTCATTCTTACCTTCATTGAATTAAATCCTGAAGAGGCTGCAGCTTGGGAACCTCGCTTGGTCATTATAGAAGATAGGAACACAACTTTTAAAAATATTGAAAGTAAAATTGAATAATTGCATGATTGACTACAAACTACATATTCCTGGCCCTGTAAATGTCTCAGACCAAACTTACAAAGCAATGTGCACTCCAGTTATGGGACACAGGAGTGCAGATTTTGTTGATCTCTATCAAGCTTGCCAACCCAACTTACAGAAACTTTTTCAGACTACCGACCCTGTCTTTCTTTCCACTTCGAGTGCATGGGGAGTTATGGAAGGTGCTTTACGAAATTTATGTAATAAAAAAGTTCTCTGCTGTATGTGTGGAGCTTTTTCAGACAAATGGCTCGATGTGGCTCACAGATCCGGCTTAGAAGCTGATGCACTTCAAGTAGAATGGGGCCAACACATTGAACCGGAGGATTTAAAATCAAAATTATCCTCTGGAGAGTATGATGTCTTGACGCTAGTCCATAATGAAACTTCCTGTGGAATGATGAATCCTTTAGCTGACATCATGGATGTGCTTAAGGAATTTCCCGATGTCATATCAGTAATTGACACAGTTAGCTCATTTTCTGTTGTTTCTATACCCAAAGATTTGTGGGGAATTGATGTCATTTTAACCGGATCGCAAAAAGCACTAGCCATGCCTCCAGGCCTTGCTCTTTTCTCAGTTTCTGAACGGGCATTTAAGCGTGCCGAAGAAGTCAAAGGAAGAGGATATTATTTTGATTTTCTTGAATTCAGGTCAAACCATACCAAAGGTATGACTCCCAGTACTCCAGTTATTCCACTTATACACGCTTTGAATCACACCCTTAAGACAATTTTTGAGGAAGGGTTGGAAAACAGGTTTCTTCGACATGAAAAGCTAAATCAAATGGTTCATAATTGGGTTTTTAATCATGGATTCGAACTGTTACCGCAAAAAGAATTTTCCTCAAAATCTCTTACTTGTGTCCGAAATAACCTTGATATTGATGTGGCTGGTTTTGTTAAAACTCTAAGGGAGGAGAAAAAAATCTCAATTGACGGCGGATACGGAAAGATAAAAGGAAAAACTTTTAGAATCTCGAATATGGGTAATGAAAGTGAGGATTCAATCAATTATCTTCTTTCCCAGATGGACGATGTTTTATCTAAGTTCTTACCATCCTAAAACCATCAGAAACCGTGAAAAAACTTGTCATTGCTGAAAAACCAAGTGTAGCTAAAGATCTTGCTCGTGTTCTTGGGAAAGTTGCAAAGAAGGAAGACTACTACGAAAACGATGAATGGGTAATCGATTCAGCTGTGGGGCATTTAGTCGAATTATATATGCCTGACGACTTTGATAAAAAACTGAAGGCCTGGAAATTGACTAATCTGCCTATCATTCCTCCAAAATTTCAGCTTAAACCAATAAAAAATACTAAAAAGAAATACCAACAACTCAAAAAACAGCTAACCAGAAAAGATGTATCTGCAGTTGTCAACGCTTGTGATGCTGGTAGAGAAGGCGAACTTATTTTCACCTACATTTATGAGTTATCCAAGTGCCAGTTGCCTGTAAAACGACTTTGGATGCTCTCCATGACCGATCAAGCGATTAAAGAAGCTTTTGCTAACATGAAAGAAGGCCAAGAGTTGCAACCACTGCAGGATGCGGCACGCTGTAGGTCGGAATCTGATTGGCTTATTGGAATAAACGGGACACGAGCAGTCACCCTTAAACGTTCCAGTGGAATGGGACGAAAAGTTTCAACTGTCGGAAGAGTACAAACTCCCACCCTTTCTCTGGTTATTCAACGGGAAGAAGAAATTAAATCTTTCGAACCTAAGGAATTTTTTCGAATTTCTGCAAAATTTTCTTTAATTGAAGGTGAGTACTCAGGAATTTACCAAAAAGAGAATTTTAAAAAGAGTGATAATGACAAGCACGATCGTGTCGATCGTATCTGGGATTTAAACCAGGCGGAAAAAATTTACGAAACAGTTAAAAACTCCGGTAATGCTCAAATCACCGAAACCAAAAAAAGATCGCCACAAAGCTCTGGAAAACTCTACGATCTTACAACATTGCAAAGAGAAGCTAATCGATTGCACCACTATCCAGCAAGTCGTACTCTTCAAATCGCTCAATCCTTATACGAAAAACATAAAGCAATCACATACCCCAGAACTGATTCAAAAGCTTTGCCTGAAGATTATGCTCCCACTTGTGAAAAACTTCTAAATTCTATCCGAGGCGAACTTTCTCCCTTTGCCCAAAAAGTCCTCGATTCTAACTGGGTTGATAAAAAAAATAAAAGAATATTTAATAACAAACAGATCAGTGATCACTTTGCAATTATTCCAACCAACTCGATTCCAAAAAGCTTGGATCCTAATGAATTAAAGATATACAGCCTAATAACCAAAAGATTCATATCCGTTTTTTATCCTCCTGCCCAATGGGATGTTACGACCCGAATATCTTCTTTGAATGGACATAACTTTAAAACTGAGGGCCGTGTATTAATTGAACCTTCTTGGCTTGCTATATATGGAAAAGATAATCAACCGGAAGACTCATTGCCCGCTTTAACTTCAAACGACAATGAAGAATCAAAACTTTTAGAAGCATTACTCGAAAAAGACCAAACTAAGCCTCCTCCAAGATATTCAGAGGCAACTCTTCTTTCAGCCATGGAAGGAGCTGGCAAACTTGTGGACGATGAAGAACTTGCAGAAGCTTTAAAAGAGAAAGGACTTGGTACTCCAGCAACACGGGCATCTACGATTGATCATTTGATCAAAGAGAAATACATGAGAAGAGAGGGTACGCAAATTCACCCCAATCTGAAAGCGGAAGATTTATTCGATTTTCTAAAGGCGGCAGGTACTGACATTCTAACCAGTCCAAGCATGACTGGTGAATGGGAGCATAAACTTAGACAAATTGAGGAAGGCTCAATGTCTCGCTCTCAGTTTATGAAAGATATTGCCCAACTAACCGAAGAATTTGTATCTAAAACTACCGGTTTTGAAGAAACAGCCTCAAATTTAAAAGAAACAGCCCTATTTTCGCCAATTAATAAAGAACCACTTTTTGAAGGGTTAGGATTCTACCAAAACATTGAAGGAAATTTCAAAATCCCAAAGAGTATTGCCGGTCGAAGGCTACCTGTGGAAGAAGTAAATGTCCTTCTTGAGGAAGGAAGAATTGGCCCACTTGATAACTTTATATCTAAAGCTGGTAAGGCCTTTTCGGCAATTCTTCAATTAGACGATGAATATAAAGTAAAATTCGTTTTCCAAAATAATGACGAACAGGAAGCTAAAGAAAAAGAGAGCATAGCAGAGGCACCGATTATTGCAAAATGTCCTGTATGCGAAACTGATGTGAGACAGACTGAAACTTCATACATTTGCACAAGTCATAAAAAAGTTTCGGATGTTGGATCTTGTAATTTTCGAATTACTAGAAAGTTATTGGACAAAGAAATTCCGGTCGATGAATTCTTAAAATTAGTTAACGAGAAAAAGACTGGGCTAATTAAGGGATTTGTTTCCCGTAAAACCAAACGTCCTTTTGATGCTAATTTGATACTTAAAGAAAATGGCGGAATCGGTTTTGAATTTCCTCCGCGGAAAAAGAAATCAGCCTGATTTCTCATGCCTGTATACAGATATAAAGTTTTAAATCCAGACATACAGGATGAATTTTTTGAAATAGAACAAAAAATCAATGATCGCCCATTACTTGTTCATCCTATCACAGGTTATAAAGTTAAAAGAGTCTTAACATCTCCCTCCTTATCTTTGAACCATTCCTCCGGTATCGAAAACAATTCTTTGTCCCCTGATAATCTCGCTAAAAATGGATTTACCAAGTATAAAAAGGACTCCTCAAGTGGGGACTTTCATAGAACTGTTGGACAAAAAGGGCCTCTTGTTATTTCTAAAAAACAAATTAACCAAGACCATAATCTGTGACATCTAAAGTCAGAGTAAAAAAGCCTGACTGGCTGCGGGCAAAACTACCATCCGGTCCCGAATACAATAATGTTCGAAACATCGTAGACAAAAACCAATTACACACAGTTTGTCAAAGTGCACAATGTCCAAATATGGGAGAATGCTGGTCTAGAGGCACCGCAACCTTGATGATCCTTGGAAATGTTTGTACACGTGCATGTTCATTCTGTGCTGTTCAGACTGGTAAACCCACCGAACTCGATCTAGCGGAACCTCCTAGAGTTGCTTCCGCGGTTTCAAAAATGGGTCTAAAACACTGTGTTTTAACTTCTGTTGCCCGTGATGATCTGCCAGATGGGGGTGCAAAAGTTTGGGCTGCAACTATTCGTGCCGTTCGCAATAAAAATCCAAATACCGCGATAGAAGTTCTTGTGCCAGACTTCAAGGGAGACTTTGGTAATTTAGATATCGTACTTGAGGCAAAACCTGATATTTTTAACCATAATTTAGAAACGGTAGAACGGTTGCAACGACCTATTCGTAAAACTGCTTCTTACCAAAGAAGCCTTGATGTTTTATCTCACGCTAAAAAAGCAGGCTTTCCAATCAAGTCCGGGATAATGTTGGGTCTTGGAGAAAAAGAGAAGGAAGTAAGAAAAGCAATAATGGATTTAGCTACCATAAAATTAGATGTTCTGACACTCGGCCAATACTTACAACCTAGTCCCGAATATGCACCTATTGACAGATGGGCAACTCCCGAAGAATTTGCAAATTGGAAAAAAGAAGCTCTAGATTTAGGGATAAAAGTAGTTGAGTCAGGTCCTCTAGTTCGTTCATCCTATCATGCAGATGAGCAATCAAGCAGGTTTTCAAAAAATTTGGCGTAAAATAAAAAGCAATTGTTTAAGAAGCTATCTTCCATAACCCGAGTTCAGTTCGTATCAACAAAAATCCTTTATGTGGAACCGGACTCGCCAAAGTTCTTTCATTAAGTTCATTTGTCTCAATTAATTTGAATTCATTTTTTGAAAGGAAAATATAGGTTATCCCAGATTCGTCTGTTAGATAAATCTTCCCACTCGCATACAAAAGAGAAGAAGAACAACTTCCGGCCACCCTTTTTACCCACTTAACTTCACCGTTTGTAGAGTCCAAGCATGAAACAACTCCATTGTCAGCTGCCATAAACAAGAGATCATCGATAACTAAAAAAGATGAATTACGAGGTACACCTTTTCTTGTTTTCCATGCTAAATGAGAATCAGTAATATCTCCTATACCACCGAGCTTAATAGCATAAAGTACAGGACTATCATAACCACTACTAACATAAACAATCCCTTTGTTATAAACTGGTCTTGGTACGACTGAATAACCATTTGGATAATTAAATTTCCAGACTTGTTTGCCCTCAAGATCATAAGCGAAAACATAATCACTTGCTGGGCTCACAATAAGAGGTTTTCCCTGCCACTGAATAACTGTAGGGGTACAAAAGGAAAAACTTTTCTTTGCATTGCTATCTCTATTTACTTCCCACCTCACGGTTCCATCGTTTTTATTTAATGCATACAATTTAGGATTATTTGCACCATCAGCACTTAGAAGTAATAAATTATTATAAATAACCGGAGAGGCGCCACTTCCATGGACAGGAGAATATTCGAGTTTTGTTTTCCATATTATTTCACCACGCAGCGTAATGCAGGCTGTCCCTAAATTCCCAAAGTGAACAAAAATTCTCCCGTTTTCATAAAACGGAGTAGGACTAGCGTAACTATTTTTGCGGTGAATTCTTGGCTGACTTGAATACTGAAACAAAGGAATACGCCAGTTGATAGCTCCTGTTTCAAAATTAATTGCAAGTACTTCAAGTTTCAACTCTTCGCCTTTTAACAAAGCATTTGTTAAAAAAACTTGTTTATCCACGCAAATTGGAGAAGACCAGGCAACACCATCCAAATTAGTTTTCCATGCAATTCCCTCGGTTTTACTCCATTTAATGGGTAATTGACCATCCTTTGAAAGACCTTGACCATTTGTTCCCCTAAATTGAATCCATTCATCTGAATGTAATTCAGAAAAAAGCATAAGTAGAATGAATGTTAAAATCGATTTTCTCATAATTTCAAAATGAATCATTGTAAATGCCTTATCGAGAAAGAATTCTTATTTTGTTTACTTTTTTAACTAAAAAAAAGAGGCATCCAACTGGATGCCTCTCGAAATTATGATTAAAGGTCAGAAAAGCCTTACATCATACCATGATCATGATCATGTCCACCTGGAGCAGGTTTTTCCTCTTCAGGTATATCTGTGATCATACAATCAGTGGTGAGTAGAAGTCCCGCAACTGAACCAGCATTTTGCAAGGCAGTACGGGTTACTTTGGTCGGGTCAACAACACCGGCTTTGATTAAGTCTTCATGCTTATCTGTGGCAACATTGTATCCCATTGCAGCTTTGGACTTGAGCACTTGCTGAACAACAAGGGATCCTTCCACTCCAGCATTATCACAAAGTTTGCGTAGAGGAGCTTCAATTGCTCTACGAACAATCGCAGCACCAATTGCTTCATCACCCTCAAGCAAAGTAGCTGCTTTCTCAACAGCAGCTGCAGCACGAAGCAAGGCTACACCACCACCGGGCAGAATTCCTTCTTCAACAGCAGCACGAGTAGCGTGCAAGGCATCTTCAACACGAGCTTTCTTCTCCTTCATTTCAGGCTCGGATACTGCACCAACATTGATAACGGCAACTCCGCCTGCAAGCTTAGCCAAACGCTCTTGTAATTTTTCGCGGTCATAATCAGAAGTTGTTTCTTCGATTTGACGACGGATTTGCTTTACACGACCCTGGATATCAGATGCTTTTCCAGAACCTTCAACAATTACTGTATTTTCCTTATCAACCGAAACACGCTTAGCTCTTCCAAGATCAGCAAGTTCGATGTTTTCTAGTTTGATACCAAGATCTTCAGTAATGCAACGACCTCCAGTAAGGATCGCAATATCTCGAAGCATTTCTTTTCGACGATCTCCGAAACCTGGAGCTTTTACAGCACAGGCGTTCAAAGTACCGCGTAATTTATTAACAACAAGTGCAGCCAAAGCTTCTCCTTCAACATCCTCTGCGATGATAAGAAGTGGCTTTCCTTGTTTGGAAACTAGCTGAAGAACCGGAAGCAAATCATTCAATGCAGTGATTTTCTTCTCGTTAATCAAAATATAGCAATCATCAAGGATTGACTCCATCGTATCATTGTTTGTGCAGAAGTAAGGACTTAAGTATCCTTTATCGAACTGCATACCTTCAACAACATCTAAAGTTGTCTCAATACTCTTTGCTTCTTCAACAGTGATAGTTCCGTCTTTGCCTACCTTATCCATCGCATCAGCAATGATTTCACCGATTTCTCCGTCCCAATTTGCAGAGACAGTGGCGACTTGACGAACTTCTTCGCGGTCAGATACTTTCTTACTATCACGGAGTAATTTTGCAACTCCAGCTTCGACAGCCTTATCAATTCCTCTCTTTAGATAGACAGGGTTAGCACCAGCAGCAACATTCTTGAGACCTTCCTGATAAACTGCAGAAGCAAGTACTGTCGCAGTTGTAGTACCATCACCAGCAAGATCAGAAGTCTTTGATGCAACTTCGCGAACCATTTGAGCACCCATATTTTCATATGGATCACTAAGTTCAATCTCTTTAGCTACAGTTACTCCGTCCTTAGTCACAGTCGGAGAACCGAATTTCTTGTCAATTAAGACATTACGACCCTTAGGTCCCAATGTTACGCTTACTGCGTCAGCAAGTGTAGTCACACCCTTAAGGGCTCGTTTACGTGCTGCTTCATCAAATAATATTTGCTTAGCCATAATTTTATTTTATAAGTTTTGTTTTTAATATTAAGCTATTTTGCTTTATCCAATGATCCCAAGGATATCATCTTCACGAACCAATTGATATTCAACATCGTCAAGTTTTACCTCAGTACCACCATATTTGCTGATTAATACTATGTCACCTTTTTTGACTTGGAAACCGATGTCTTTTCCATCGTCATCTTTCTTGCCAGTTCCAAGGGCGACCACTTCAGCTTCTTGTGATTTTTCTTTTGCAGAATCTGGGATGATGATCCCGCCTTTGATTTGCTCGTCTTCTTCAACGTGCTTGACCAAGACGCGATCTCCCAACGGAGTTATTTTTGGTTTGCTCATATTCCTTTTGTTTTTGGTTAGGTTATATTAGATTATTAGATTTTAGGTTTGTGAGTATTACGCAAAATGAACCGTATAATACTCGATAAAGTTACGATTTATCTTTCTCTTCGTCATCAACGACTTCAAAATCAGCATCGACAATGTCGTCATCCTTCTTTTTTTCGCTTTCACTTGAAGAAGAATCCTCTGCCTGCGTGTTTGGTTCTGCAGAACCTGCATCTGGCATAGCACCACTCTTCATTGCTTCCTGACCTAGTTCTTCAAAACTTTTCTGAAGGGTTTCTTTAGCAGTTTTGAGATCGTCTAGACTACTTTCGTTGTTTTCCAATACTTTCTTCGTGTCAGCTATCAAAGATTCAACTTTCGACTTTAAATCCTTGGGTGCTTTATCGCCAAGATCAGTAAGTTGTTTTTCAGACTGGTAAACCATAGAGTCAAGTTCGTTACGAATCTGAACCTGTTCCTTTTTTTCCTTGTCTGAGTCAGCATACTTTTCAGCTTCCTTACGAAGTCGTTCAACTTCATCCTCATCCATACTTGAAGAACCAGAAATAGTAATCTTTTGATCTTTGCCAGTACCTTGATCTTTGGCGGTGACATTTAAAATCCCATTGGCATCAATATCAAAAGTAACTTCGATTTGAGGTGTACCTCGAGGAGCAGGAGCTATTCCATCCAACTTAAAAGTACCAAGTGTTTTGTTGTCTTGAGACATAGANCTCTCTCCTTGCAATACAACTATATCAACNGCAGGTTGATTGTCAGCCGCAGTTGAGAAAATTTGAGCTTTCTTAGTGGGTATGGTCGTATTTCTTTCTATCATTGGAGTGCAAACACCACCAGCAGTCTCAATTCCAAGAGTAAGNGGAGTCACATCCAATAACAGNACATCGTTTACATCACCTTGTAGAACAGCACCTTGTACCGCCGCACCGATCGCCACTACTTCATCGGGGTTTACACCTTGATTAGGATCTTTTCCACCAAGCTCTTTGGCAAGTTCAACAATTTTCGGACTTCTTGTCATTCCCCCNACCAATACTAGGTTNTTTACTTCGCCTAAACTTAANCCCGANTCTTNCAGACAAGCTTCAAAAGGGGCACGAGTTCTTTCGTAAAGCTCGTCACATATCTGCTCAAGCTTGGATCTGGTTAAATTTACATTTAAATGTTTAGGTCCGGAAGCATCAGCCGTGATAAATGGCAGATTTATGTCAGTCGATTGAGATGAAGAAAGAGACATTTTAGCTTTCTCAGCCTCCTCTTTAAGTCTTTGCATCGCCATAGGATCTCCGGAAAGGTCAATACCTTGATCGTTCTTGAATTCTTCAATTAACCAATCAATAATTTTTTGATCCCAATTATCACCGCCAAGCTGAGTATCCCCATTAGTTGCTTTGACCTCGAAAACCCCTTCTGCAATTTCAAGTACAGAAATATCAAAAGTCCCTCCACCCAAATCGTAAACAGCAATAGTTTCTTCACCTTTTTTGTCTAATCCATAGGCGAGCGAGGCAGCAGTCGGCTCGTTGATAATTCTCATAACTTCCAAACCGGCTATTGAACCAGCATCCTTAGTAGCACGACGCTGATCATCATTGAAATAAGCTGGCACTGTAATGACAGCCTGAGTGACAGGCTCACCAAGATAAGCTTCTGCATCCGCTTTTAATTTNGCCAAAATCATAGAAGATATCTGCTCAGGCATAAAAGTTTCNGCCTTACCTTCGATTTCGCATTCTATAACAGCGGCCCCGTTCTTACCTTCAACAACTTTGTAAGGGAGAGTNGANATTTCNTCTTTGATNTCAGAAAATTTTCTTCCGATCAAACGTTTAGCTGAAAAAATTGTATTTGATGGATTGGTAACCGCTTGTCTTTTGGCTGCCTGCCCGACTAAACGTTCTCCATTTTTACTGAATGCTACGATTGATGGAGTCGTGCGAATACCTTCTGCATTTGGAATTACCTTTGCATCGCCTGCTTCCATTACTGCCATGCACGAATTACTCGTGCCTAAATCGATTCCTATTATTTTACTCACGCNGCANAACTTGCAATATTTGTGCCTAATACCAGACTTTAANTAAATTATTGAATATCAATAACTTAAAATTAAAAAAAGAAGTGCATCGAATTAAAATCAAAACAAATTGAGACAGTCTGTCGCGAGACTGTCACATGCNGTGTCACTTTTGTCATTATTCAGATACTTGATCATTGGTTGGATCAGATGCTTCAAGGTCATCTAAAATTTCCATAACGCGATTTCCTCTTTCAATACCATGATCACGAATAAAATTTAATTTAGGAGAATACTTCAAAATAACATGCCTGCTTACTTCCTTACGAATTTCTCCGGCATGTTTTCGAAAAAATTGAACTGCTTCTCTGGCTTTTAATTCATCTCCTATTACAGAGTATGCCACCGTACCATTTCTAAGATCAGGCGATATACTCACATCTGTAATGGTCCAACAAACAGATTCAGTTCGATATCTTCGNCTTAAAAAAGTANCAATTTCCCTCTTAATAAGTTCATTTACCCGGGCAATGCGCAGGCTCATATTTATNACAGGAATCTACAAAGATGGGCGAATTTTTTCGACTTCAAAAGTCTCGATCACATCACCTTCTTCGTAATCATTAAAAGAATCCAAGCGAATACCGCANTCAAAACCNGCTTTGACTTCTGTTACATCATCTTTAAANCGCTTCAATGTATCNATTTTACCCTCAGATAATACCTCTCCATTTCTGGAAAGACGGGCGACTTTATTTCTGACGATGGANCCTTCCATTATCATTGAACCTGCAACAGCTCTACCTTTACTGACCTTGAAAACTTGGCGAACTTCAGCACGACCTGTTTTCTTTTCAACTAATTCTGGTTCAAGTAGTTCGGCCATATTGTCTTTAACTAAGTCTATTATCTCATAGATAATATTGTTTTGAAAAACTCTAACGTCCAAATGTTTTGCTTCTCCCATTACACCATTTTCCATTTTGACATTAAAACCGACAACATCTGCACCAGATGTCTTAGCCATCTTGACATCATTCTTTGTAATTTGGCCAATCTCAGACTGAAGAATTTCTAGAATAACTTTATCACTGGCAATCATTTCGAGCGATCCTTTCANAGCCTCNAANGAACCAACAACATCAGCNTTTAGTATGACTCGGTAAGCGGTTGATTTACTCCTAGAAATNGCNGCAAACAAAGCATCGACACCCGAATTTTCATCTCCCTCTTCATCTTCTGGNATNGANGCTACTTCTTTGCCAAGCTGGGCGAACTCTTCAGCTTCCCTTCTTGCTTCTCTCTCATTCTTAGTGCGGGTAAAAATGCTCCCAGACTCTGGTACTCCGGACCAACCAAGTATATTTACCGGGGTGGATGGAGGTGCCTGCTTAACTTGATTGCCTTGATCATCAATCATTGCTTTTACTTTGCAGTAAACCGATCCACAGAATATTGCATCTCCAACTTTTAAGGTTCCTTTTTGAACAATGACAGTAGCTGTTGGACCACGCCCTACCTCTTGTCTTGCTTCGACAATTACACCTTCAGAAACTGCATCCGGATTTGCCTTTAGCTCCATCAATTCCGCTTGCAAAAGAATCATGTCTAAAAGCTCTTCAACTCCATCTCCTTTCAAAGCTGAAATCGGCACGGTTACAATCTCCCCACCCCAATCTTCAGAAGGAATGGAACGTTCCTGCATCTGTGTTTTTACTTTGTCAGCATCCGCTCCCTTGGTGTCCATTTTATTTATGGCGACAACAAGAGTTCCTTGTGCACGCTGGGCAAATTTCAAAGCCTCATCAGTTTGAGGCATAAATCCATCATCCGCTGCCACAACTAGAACAGAAACATCTGTCAAATTTGCTCCCCTCTCTCTAATCTTTGAAAAAGCAGCATGCCCAGGTGTATCTAGAAAAGTTATTTTATTCCCGTTATGTTCAATTTGATAAGCACCAACATGTTGAGTTATTCCACCAGCCTCCCCAGATACCACATTTGCCTTACGAATTGTATCAAGTAATGTTGTTTTACCATGATCAACATGACCCAAAATACAAACTACTGGAGGGCGGGGCTTTAAAAACTTTTCGTCATTCTCATCAACAACTTCTTTTTTCTTGGGCTGTGCAACTTCTGCCTTCTCTCCTCGATGTTTAATTTCGAGTTCAAACCCCTTCAATTTAGCAATTTTACGAGCAACCTCCTCATCAATTGTCTGATTCATGGAGGCAAAAATGCCCATTTCCATTAGTTCAGAGATTAATTGAAAAGGCTTCAAACCAATACAAGTGGCGAAATCACGCACAACGATTGGTGGTTTCACAGTAATTAAACTTCCTTCAACCACCATATCCAGCCCACTCTCATCATTTGAGTCGGATTGATCTGTTGTTTCCTCTAAAGTCTTTTGTGGTGGAGAGGGAACTCCAGATTTACCAGCAGTAGAAGGTGGTGGTGGTGCAGTAGCACGAGAAACTGGTGGTGGTGGAACAGTCGGAGCATTTCCCTCAGAAACTGATAAATTTTGTCTTTCTTCGACAATTGGACTCGCTTTCTCAGCTTGGGCTGCTTCTTCTTTTTCTCTCTTCTCTTCCTCAATCTCAGCCTTACTTCGAACAATAGGAGCTTTGTTCTTACTTTCTTTTGGGCTATCTTCTTCCTTTTTGGCGACGCTATTCTCGTTACTGCTATTATTATCCTCGGTCTCGTTACTTGCCTCTAAAGTAAATTCATCAATGATGGATTGTGCCGTTATTTTATCAATCGTTGAAGATGCACTTTTAATATCATACCCACGCTCCGTAAGAATTTCGATCAGCTCCTTACTGGTTTTATTAACTTCTTTGGCAATGGCATGGACACGAACACTCATAAATATATTTCAAAAATCTTACTCAGAAATTTCTGTATTTGGTGAAGCGGTTTCTTCCCCGTTATTGCTGGAATTAACTTTTTCTAATATCGAATCTGCTGTCTCCTGTTCGAAACCGAGCCCAACTAGATCAACTGCTGTAACCCCCTCAAAGGCTTCTGGACTTACCAAACCAAATGCAACAAGCCGATCAGCAACATCAAACTCAATACCAACCGAAGTCAAAGCTTCCGCAGCCTTACTTTTCCTTTCATCAAAGCCTACTTCTTTGACCACAACTTTTCCGATATCAAGTTTCCACCCAAGTAGTCTCGAAGTTAACCGGGCATTGATGCCTTTTCTACCAATAGCAACAGAGAGGTCATCCTCCACCACCTCAAAATACATTCTCCTTTTTTCTCTATCCAGATTAACATTTTGTGGCACTGCAGGTTTCAGTGCTTCAGCCAACTGTTCAATTGGATCTTCAAACCAGCGAACAATATCAACCTTTTCTCCATTCATTTCCCGCACAATACTTTTAACACGGGCTCCTCGGGCACCCACACAAGCTCCAACTGGATCAACCTTAGGGTCGGTACTTTTAACACAAACTTTGGTGCGGTATCCAGGTTCACGTGCCATTGCAGCTAAAGTAACAGTTCCATCTGCAATCTCTGCAACTTCCATTTCAAATAGTTTACGAACAAAATTCAGGCTTGACCGGCTTAGGATTAATTCAGGACCCCGCCCGTGCTGTTCGAGTTTATTAAGTAAACAACGGATACGCTCACCAGGAACCCAGTCTTCACCAGGCACACGCTCCCTCCAAGGAAGTAAAGCTTCCGCTTTTCCAACCTCAACAACCAAGTCGCCACGATCTTTTCTTCTTACAATACCAGTGACTAAATTCCCAACTTGGTCTCTAAATTCGTCATAAATATGTTCTTTTTCAAATTGACGAAGTCTTTGCTTTATAGCTTGCTCTGCTGTTTTAGCTGCAATCCTTCCAAGGAATGCCGGATCAATTTCTCTTTCAACAGTGTCACCAACCTGCGGACTTTCCGCATACAACCTCGCTTTGTCCAAGTGTATCTCATTTGCTGAATCGCTAACAGATTCAACAACTTCCAACCTCGACCATGCTTTCATTGATCCCGTTTTTTCGTTAATTTCCACACGCACATCAGAGGCGGAATTAACACCTCTTTCAGCAGCCGTTTTAACGGCATTTTCGATCGTGGCGATCATGTCTTCACGACTGATGCCCTTCTCTTTTTCCATGTATTCAAGAACTGCGAGAATTTCGCTACTCATGATAGATTTATATTGGTGGGTTAATTTATAAACAAAAAAAGCGAGCAGGGCTCGCTCCTTCGAGGATGAGACTGTAATGAATTTCACATCCTACCTATTTGGATAATTTTGTCAATTACATCCTAATTGGATAATATCCAAGATTTTTCAGCATTGCAGGATGCTAAGGAAACCTTATCTATGCTCTTTCTGATGAAAACATTACGATTCACTACTTTGCCCGGAGACGGGATTGGTCCGGAAGTCATGGAAGTTGCTGTTAAGGTGCTCCAAAAACTTGGAAATCTTTACAATTTTTCCATTGAAAGCAGCAGTCACGATGTGGGGGGTATTGGTATTGATAACCATGGAGAAGCTCTTCCGGAATCAACTTTAGCAGCGTGCAAAAAAGTGGATGCCATTCTTTTCGGCTCGGTGGGTGGTCCAAAATGGGAAAATCTACCCCCAAAAGAACAGCCGGAACGAGCAGCTTTACTCCCCATTCGGAAAGCATTTGAATTATTCGCAAACTTAAGGCCCGGTAATTTGTATCCTGAACTTTGTGATTTATCTCCCCTACGCTCTGACACTGTGGCAAATGGAATTGATACCCTGTGTGTTCGGGAACTCACGGGTGGAATATATTTCGGACAACCAAAGGAAACTACAACACTAGACAATGGAGAAAAGCAGGCTGTTGACACTATGGTTTACCGCACTGAAGAAATCGAAAGAATAACGCAATTAGCCGTGAATGCAGCAGCCTTGAGGGATGGAAGAATTTGCTCGGTAGACAAGGCAAATGTTTTGGAAACCTCCGTTCTTTGGCGAGAGACCGTGATAAACTGTGTACAGAAACTCAACCCCAATATCGAATTGACGCATATGTATGTCGATAATGCAGCTATGCAATTAGTTCGGGACCCGAATCAATTTGACGTCCTACTTACCGAAAATATGTTTGGTGATATTTTATCAGATGAACTGGCGGTCATTTGCGGCTCGCTGGGCATGCTTGCATCTGCTTCCCTGGGCACTCAGAAAAATTCCTTTGATTTACCATTTGGCCTCTATGAACCAGCCGGAGGAACAGCACCTGATATTGCAGGAAAAGGACTGGCTAATCCATGTGCTCAAGTTTTGAGTGCAGCCCTTATGCTAAGGTATAGCTTTGGCTTGGAAGAAGCCGCCCAATCGATTGAGAATGCAGTAAAAGAAACAATCCGTGCCGGTCTACGCACTGGAGATATTGCAATGGGTAAAAAAGCAACCGGCACCTCTGAAATGGGACAGGCTATCATCGACCGTTTACAATAATTTTTAAAATTTCAACATGAAGGCCCAGGAAATCCGTCAATCCTTTCTCGATTTCTTCGAGTCTAAAAGTCACCAAGTTGTTTCATCTGCCCCGCTTTTACCAGAATCACCGAATTTACTCTTTACCAATGCAGGGATGAATCAATTTGTACCCTACTTTCTAGGGGATCAAAAAGCACCTTACAACCGAGCTGCTGATACTCAGAAATGCATTCGTGCAGGTGGAAAACACAACGATCTGGAAGATGTTGGATTTGATACATATCACCATACTTTCTTTGAAATGCTTGGGAATTGGTCCTTTGGTGATTACTTCAAAAAAGAAGCTATTGAATGGAGCTGGGAACTCCTTACAAAAGTTTGGAAGTTTCCAGCTAATCGTTTATACGCAAGTGTTTACAAACCAACTGAAGGGGATCCGGCCGAATTTGATCAGGATGCATACGATTTTTGGACCACGATCTTTGAAAAAGAAGGACTTGACCCAAAAATTCATGTTGTCACTGGTGGAAAGCAGGATAATTTTTGGATGATGGGAGAGACAGGTCCCTGTGGACCATGTAGTGAACTTCACATTGACCTTACCACGGAAGGAGATACGAAAGGAGAGTTGGTCAATGCAGATTCGCATTTATGCATTGAAATTTGGAATCTTGTATTTATCCAATTCAATGCGGATCGTGAAGGAAATTTCACCCCCCTATCCTCTCAGCATGTGGACACCGGAATGGGATTTGAGCGGGTCGCCGCCGTTATCCAGTCTACGAATGGATTTACTGACTTTTCAAAACCCACTTCAAATTACGACACTGATGTATTCTCCCCACTTTTTGAAAAAATCAATGAACTTTCGGGAAAGAATTATCAATCCACACTCCCCACCAATGGTAAAACAGCCAGTCAGCAGGAGGAAATCGATGTCGCTTTTCGAGTAATTGGAGACCATCTTCGCGCTCTGTGTTTCTCAATTGCGGACGGAATTCTACCAGGTAATGGTGATCGAAATTATGTCCTCCGTCGAATTTTAAGAAGGGGAATCCGTTATGGTAGGACTCTCGGATTTGAAAAACCATTTTTTCACCAACTAGCCCCTACCCTGATTGAACAAATGGGTGACTTCTTCCCGGAATTAAAAAAACGCCAGGAACTCATCATTAAAACCCTACTTTCTGAGGAAGAATCCTTTAACAAAACCCTGGACCGGGGAATTGAGTTGTATAGCCGTGAAGTCAACAATTTGAACCCTGGAGACCAATTAACAGGTTCCTTTGCATTCAAGCTTTATGACACCTATGGGTTTCCACTTGATTTAACCGAACTCATGGCTCGTGAATCAGGTTTTACCGTTGATGTTCCCGCCTTCGAAAAGGAAATGGAAAAACAAAGGGAGCGGGCAAGACAGGCACACAAATCTGTTGATATTCTAGTCAGCGAAGGATCAGAAGATGGCAATGCTACTGAATTTGTGGGATATGAATTAGAAAATTTACAAAATTTTTCCTCCAAATGCATTGATCTGATTGAACAGGATGGAACCTCATATCTTGTTTTTGATAAAACTCCTTTCTATGCAGAGATGGGCGGGCAAGTTGGAGATAGCGGAACAGCTTTTATTGCTGACCAAACGATACCCATTGTAAATGTCCTTAAAGATGGATCGGGCCGTTTTCTTCATGCTTTAAAACCCACTCCTCTCTCTGCCGATTTATCGGGTGAAAAAGTAATTCTTAATGTTCATACCGAGCGAAGAAAAGCCATTCAGAGGCATCATACAGCAACCCATATTTTACACTGGGCTTTAAGAAATGTCCTCGGAGAACACATTAGACAGGCAGGTTCTCTTGTTGAACCGGACCGCTTACGCTTTGATTTTTCTCACTATGAAGGAATAAAACCGGAACAAATTGAAGAAATTGAAAATATTTCAAACAAAAAACTACTTCTCAACGACCATTTGGAAGCCTATGAAGTACCATTTTCTGAAAAACCGGAGGAAGTGATTGCTTTCTTCGATGAAAAATATGGGGACACCGTGCGGGTAGTCAACCTGGGCGGATGGAGCCAGGAATTATGCGGAGGAACCCATGTCTCTTCTGCAGGAGAAATTGGCTCGATACGAATTGTTAGCGAGTCCGCAATTTCGGCAGGAACTCGTCGTATTGAGGCAGTTGCCGGATTATCGGCTTATCAATGGGCTGACCAAAGAATTTCAGTGGTCCAACAACTCACCCGTCAACTTGCATGCAAACCGGATGAACTGAGCGAACGGATCTCTCAAATGCAGACAAAAAGCAAGGAACTTGATAAAAAAATTCGGGCATTCGAGCAAAAAGGACAAGCAGGCCTTGCAGACAAATTGATTAAAAGTGCCGAGAAAAAAGGTGAGCTCAATTTGATCAAATCTGTTGTTCCCGACCTCAACCCCAACGATCTCCGATCCCTTGCCGCACAGGTAAATAAGCGTGCCGCGCCTTCCGTTGTATTACTTACAAGCGAATCAAACGGAAAGTGCGGTATGGTTTGTATCTGTTCACAGGAAGCGATTAATGCTGGTCATCAGGCGGGAAGATATCTTGGTGAACTCGCTCAAAAACTTGGAGGAAAAGGAGGAGGCAAGCCAGATTTTGCAATGGGAGGAGCACTGGCCGGACAAAACCTGAATACTGCAATTCAGGAAATTTCATTTGATATAAAGGAGTGAAGTTACGAATTCTCCTGCCTCCCACCATGGCGGGCTGTGTCCAAAGAAATGCAATCCCCGTAAAAATTGAAATTGAACTCAAGGACGGTTCCCGTTCCACACCCG
The DNA here is from genome assembly GCA_002694035.1 of Opitutia bacterium. Classification (GTDB taxonomy): domain Bacteria; phylum Verrucomicrobiota; class Verrucomicrobiia; order Opitutales; family Seribacteraceae; genus Seribacter. The sequence continues at coordinate 2,328 of NZKY01000109.1, read as the reverse complement.
AAAAAGTCCCACCCACCTCCTTTGCTGATTTAGGAGATGCCGAACGCACCGCACTTTTTGCTCTATCTCAATGGTGCGGCGGTGCAATTTCATCCTTTCTTCAGCTTGATCTTTCTCAATGTGGAGAACTCCTCAAACTCTTACATGAAACCCCCTGCTTTTTCCCTGCGAATAAACCGGACCAAGCAATGGAATGGATTAATGGAGAACTCGAAGAAGTTTCCGAATTCATCCCAACTTCCGAGCCTGAACGCCCCCGTCCAGTCCGTGAAATAAAAGAAGAAATTGAAGACCCCACTCCATACACCCCACCCACTATTTCTATCCCTGAATACAATGGACCTGCAATCGAGGTCGAAGGATCGACAGAATACCTGCGAATTATTTTACCCTCTTCCAAACATCCGGGCTATACCAATGTTCTTCGGTTATTAAGGGAATGGAATTTTCTTCGCGACCGATCTCACCGGCATTGGTGGTGGTTAAGGAACGAATCCAAAGTACTCGACTTTTTGGCCAGCCATCAGGAAGATCTCGAACTTGATTACGAGGCTGAATTCACTGAAAATTTTCGCAAACTCACATCCTCAATCAAAAAAGCGGAACTTCGGACCCACGCTACCGAATCCTCAGAATTGACAGAGGTTGAAATCAGTATCCATGCTGGTGAAGTACCCGCTGATGAACTTGAACATGCTCTAGCAACCGGGAAAAACCATGTGCGCCATGGAAAAAAAGTTTATCTTCTTACCCGCGAACTCAAAGAAAAAACAAGTAAATTACAAAAACGGATTTCCGGAAATCCGGATGCCCCGCTCCTTGCCCGTTCGAGTCACCCGGTTGAAAAATTTCAGGCTCCCTCCCTTGAAGAATTCCTAATCGAAACAGATCCGCGTTTTCAACCTCCAAGCCAATGGAAAAAAAGAAGCAACGCACTCCGCAATCTCTCCGCCCTGCCCTCTCCCAAACTTGATGAATCGCTTGATAAAACCCTTCGACCTTATCAAAAAATCGGTGTTGCCTGGTTGCTTCATCTATTCAACAACCAGCTTGGGGGAATTCTGGCCGATGAAATGGGATTGGGAAAAACACTTCAAACCCTTGCTTTTCTTTCCATTTTACGAAAAAAACAAAACCTTGTTCGCACCTCTCTTGTCGTCTGCCCGGCTACTCTCTTACAAAATTGGAAACGGGAGGCTCAAAGGTTTTGCCCCGAATTCTCTGTTCATATACACCACGGGAGCAATCGAACTGAAAACGGATCCGAATTTGGGAATCATGATCTGGTTATAACATCCTATGGCACACTGGTCCGGGATCTTGAAATTTTTGAACCCCTTTCCTTTCTCTGTGTGGTGGGCGATGAAGCACAACACCTTAAAAATAGACGTACTCAAAATGCCCAGGCCATGTCTGTACTTAATTCAGAAGGCCGCGTTTTGCTCACTGGTACACCCATCGAAAACAGTGTTTCCGATCTGTTATCGCTCCTTGAATTCATACTCCCCGGAGCCCGTCCGAGTTTACCATCCTCTTCCCGGGGAGATGAAAGAATATGGCACGAACAAAGAGTACTTAAAGAATCCGCTCCCTATCTTTTACGACGAAACAAAAAGGAAGTTGCTCCAGAATTACCGGAAAAAATCGAACAAATTCTTCATGTCGGACTCACCGAAGAACAGGAGGAATTCTATTCTAAAATCCGTCGTTCCGCTGAAATGGACCTAGATAAACTCGCAGATTCGGGAGCCAGTGAAGGAGCCATGCGGATGAAGACCCTCACTCAGCTTCTTCGCCTTCGTCAAACCTGCTGCGACCCTCGTCTAATTGATGAAGAATTCCCTGCTGATCAATCCGCAAAATTAAACGCATTTCGCGAACTACTTTATACTTGTTTAGAAGGGGGGCACCGAATGCTTGTTTTTTCTCAATTTGTAAAAGTACTCCAACTTTTAAAAGCTGAACTTGAAACAGCAGGACTTAACTTTTGCTATCTGGATGGTTCATCAAAAGACCGAATGGCTCAAGTCGACCGTTTTCAGGAGGACGACTCAGTACCCGTTTTTTTAATATCCTTAAAAGCAGGGGGAACCGGATTAAATTTAACCGCTGCTGATGTGGTTGTTCATTTTGACCCCTGGTGGAATCCAGCTGCAGAAGCCCAGGCAAGCAACCGAGCCCACCGGATCGGGCAGGATAAACAAGTCACAATTTATAAATTGATCACCTCCGGTACAGTCGAAGAAAATGTTCTTCAGCTTCAACAGGGAAAAAGAAAACTGCTCGAACAAGTATTTGAAGAATCCGAAGCGGCCAACTTATCTCTTA
>NZKY01000108.1 GCA_002694035.1 Opitutia bacterium | reverse complement strand
TTGTGGAAAAGTTTTTCCCTCAGGCTCGACATCTCGAAGTCCAAATCTTCGGAGACGGCAAGGGACAGGCATTATCCCTTGGCGTACGCGACTGCTCGGCCCAGCGTCGCAATCAAAAAGTTCTTGAGGAAACTCCACCGATCGGTGTGAATCCAAAAACTCTCGAATCCCTTCAAGAATCAGCAAGAAATCTTGCAACAAGTGTAAATTACCTTTCTGCCGGAACCGTTGAATTTCTTTATGATGAAGATGATGATTCTTTCTTCTTTCTTGAGGTAAATACCCGCTTGCAGGTTGAACATGGAATAACCGAACTTGTTTATGAAATCGATCTGGTGGAATGGATGATTCAATTATCAATCGGAGATTTCTCTATGTTTAAAAAAGCACAGCCAACCCTTACAGGCCATGCGGTAGAGGCTCGGATCTATGCTGAAAATCCTGCCCGTAATTTCGAACCATGTAGCGGGCTGATCTCCTCGGTCGAGTTTCCTGAAAATGTACGGATAGACGGATGGGTAAAGGACGGAACGGAGGTCACACCTTTTTACGATCCTTTACTCACCAAAATACTGGTACATGGTAAGAACCGGGAAGAAGCTATAGGAAAACTTTCAGATGCTCTTTGCAAATCTGAGATTCACGGTATTGAGACCAACCTTGATTACCTAAATGTATGGGTGGAAAAGCACTGGTCAAAGACAGTACCGATATATACCCGAACTCTCCAAGATTTTTCCTTCTTTCCAAAAACCGTTGAAGTTCTTCGACCGGGAACCCAGACCACCGTACAAGATTATCCCGGCAGACTTAGATACTGGGATGTAGGAATTCCCCCTTCCGGACCAATGGACAACCTGTCGTTCAGGCTGGGCAACCTCATTGTCGGAAATAACTTGGAAGCAGCTGGTCTCGAAATCACTACTCTCGGACCCAAATTGCACTTTAATCAATCCTGCGTTATAGCATTATGCGGAGCACATGGAGATGTGCTCCTCAATGACCTGCCGCTAGAATTTTGGAAGGCTCACGAAGTAACAGCGGGCGACCTTCTTGATCTGGGACAAGTCCGACCCCACGGAATGAGATACTATCTGACAGTTTCAGGTGGACTTGACATTCCAGATTATTTAGGTAGCCAATCAACTTTCACACTTGGAAAATTTGGTGGGCATTGCGGACGGGCATTACAAACTGGTGACATTCTCAAACTGGGAAAGGCAGAATCCGGCAAATCTTTTCCAAAACTTTCACCCACTGAAATTCCAAAGATCTCAGACAGCTGGACACTCCATACCTTATACGGGCCACATGCCGCTCCGGATTTCTTGACTGCGGAATATATGAAAACTTTCTTTGAAGCAGAATGGGAGGTACACTACAACTCGGACAGAACCGGTGTAAGATTACTCGGACCCAAACCAGAATGGACAAGGCCCGACGGGGGAGAAGCTGGGTTACATCCCTCCAATCTGCATGATAATCCCTATGCGGTGGGAGCTGTAGACTTTACTGGCGATATGCCGGTAATCCTCGGACCGGACGGTCCGAGCCTAGGGGGATTTGCATGCCCCGCCACGGTGATCACAGCTGACTTATGGAAACTTGGTCAGCTCCGACCCGGAGACCGCATAAGATTTCAACTCGTTTCGCATGATGAATCCATTAAATTACTATCCAAACAGGAGGAATTCCTAACATTCAAAACAGATCTTGGGAAAACTGTCTCCATTTCAAACAGAAGACCAGAAGATTTGCTTAGTGTACTTGAATCGGGATTCAATGGAGGGGACAAGTGGGTCCTCCGCCAATCAGGTGACCAAAATCTTCTTGTTGAATTTGGAGAACCAATACTCGACTTACAAATTAGGTTTAAAGTTCATCTGTTTTACAAACTTCTAGTTGAGAATAAAATTCAAGGAATTATCGACCTTACCCCGGGAATCCGTTCCCTTCAGGTTCACTTTGAGCCAAGGATATCCGTGCGCCAAAATGTCATCGATTGGATTATTTCCAATATCGATTTACTCGGAGAGAAAAATGAAACCTCGGTCGAATCGAGAATTGTTTGGCTTCCTCTCTCATGGGATGACCCCACCACTCGCCAGGCTGTTGAAAAATATCAGAAATCAGTTAGAGCGGATGCTCCCTGGTGTCCTGACAACATAGAATTTATCAAAAGGATTAACGGACTGAGCGATATTGAAGAAGTTCGTCAAATTGTATACGAAGCCAGTTACCTCGTCCTTGGACTAGGCGATGTCTATCTCGGAGCACCCGTGGCCACTCCACTCGACCCTCGTCACCGATTGGTGACCACAAAATATAATCCCGCAAGAACATGGACTCCGGAAAATGCGGTGGGAATTGGAGGAGCGTATCTCTGTATTTATGGAATGGAAGGACCTGGAGGGTATCAATTAATGGGTCGGACAATCCAAATGTGGAAGAGATATAATCTTGGGGGAACTTTCCCCGGGGGAATGCCATGGCTGCTTCGTTTTTTTGATCAAATCCGATTTTACCCAGTTTCGTCTCAGGAACTGGTAGAGATTCGTCATGACTTCGCTCTCGGAAGATATTCTCTGAGAATCGAAGAGTCGAATTTTGACCTCAACAAATACGATCAATTTTTAGCGGATAATCAAGAAGATATCTTACGGTTTAAATCTGTTCAACAGAATGCGTTTGAGGAGGAAAGGTCAAGATGGCAAGACAAGGCTGTCGATTTTTCGGACTCTCAAATTGAAACGGAAATCGAGTCCGACCATCAAATTCCAAAAGGGGTCGAGGGAGTTGAGAGTCAGGTGACTGGAAGTCTTTGGAAATGGATGGTCCGTGCAGGAGAGAATGTAAAAGTCGGTCAAAATTTGGCGATAATTGAATCCATGAAAATGGAAATTTTTGTGGAATCTCCAACCAATGGATTTGTGCATTCAATAGCGAAAACAGAAGGAGAACTTGTCAAAAATGGTGAATACCTACTCCTAATCAAAACAGAAACGGGAAGTGAGTCCTGATGAAAACTATTCCGATAAACAAACTAAGAAACCAATACCGTAACAAGGAACTGACTCCGAGTCTTCTAATCAATAGCCTATGGACAAAGCTGGAAAGTGAAGATCCTGCAATCTGGATACATCGAATATCCAAGGAATCACTCTATGAACGTGCGACCGAACTTGAAAACGATTCGATGGAGAAACTTCCATTGTATGGGGTTCCATTCGCAGTCAAAGATAACATAGATGTTGCAGAATGCCCCACTTCTGCAGGATGTCCAGATTTCACTTACCTGGCAAAAGCCCATGCCCGTGTGGTTGAACTTCTGCTCGCGGCAGGAGCTATCTTAATTGGTAAGACTAACATGGACCAGTTCGCTACAGGACTCGTAGGCACACGTAGTCCATATGGTGTCCCCGGTAATTCATTTGATCCAGATTTTATTCCAGGTGGATCAAGTTCGGGCTCTGCCGTAGCGGTTGCAAAGGGCTTGATTTCTTTCTCACTTGGTACCGACACTGCCGGTTCAGGACGGGTCCCTGCCTCCTTCAACAATCTTCTTGGCTACAAACCAACCCGTGGATTGCTGAGTAATCGTGGGATTGTCCCAGCCTGTAAAAGCCTTGACTGTGTCTCTATATTCGGCCTACAGATTCGGGATATTGAAGAAGTGCTTTTTGTTTTGACGGAGTGGGATCAGCAGGATCCATTTTCCAGAAAGAAAAAGATACCCACTTCATGGAGTTTACCAAAAAGGCCGAGAGTCGCTCTTTTACAAGATGATCAGCTTGACTTTTTTGGAGATTCAATTGCAAGGAAAGCTTATGACAAAAGCGTAAATGTAATTTCCGAGTCTGGGCTACTTGTCAATGAAATGGACTTGAGTCCATATCTCGAAGCGGCTGAATTACTCTACAGCGGACCTTGGGTAGCAGAAAGACATATTGCCACCAGCCCACTCATTTCAGAGTCTCCNAAGTCCTTCCTTCCTGAAACCCTGAAAATTATTTGTGAAGGAAGCAAGCCCTCAGCTCGGGATGCTTTTTTAGCTNAGTATAATCTAGCCAGATTACGCAGGGAAGCTGATAAAATTTGGGATAACTTTGACTTTATCGCACTTCCTACAACCGGTACAATTTACACACTTGATTCTATTTCGAAAGAACCGATCGAATTAAACTCTAAACTTGGTCGGTACACTAATTTTATGAATCTGTTTGACCTCTGTGGGTGTGCGGTACCAACAGCATTCCGAGAAGATGGATTACCTTCCGGTGTGACACTCTTTGCACCCGCCTTTAGAGACGAACAAGTACTTAGATGGTCAGGGAATATTCACCGGACTGCCCAAACTGGATCAGGATTGGAATTAGATTTTAAACCTGAATCAAGTTTCAAGTCAGAAGAGAAAGAATTTATTGATCTTTTTGTATGTGGTTCCCATATGTCGGAATTGCCCCTTAACCACCAACTTATTGAACTAGGAGCAGAATTTCTTTGTACNACNGAAACAGCACCTCATTACCGAATGTTTCTTTTACCTAAGACCGAATCACTTCCGATTCGCCCAGGTTTGGTACGATGCCTGGAGGAAACTGTTTCACTTCCCGGGGAACTATGGAGAATTCCTTTGAAAAATTTTGGGGCCTTTATGNTAAAAATTCGATTTCCACTTGGCATTTCGCAGGTACAGTTAAAAAGCGGTGACATGAAATATGGATTCTGCTGTGATCCAAGCGGTGTTCAAAATTGTACAGAGATAACGAATTCAGGAGGCTGGCGTTCACATCTTCAAGAATTNCATATTGATAACGCAATAAACCTAAAAAGATGACAATTCTGTAATTGATGAATCGGTATAAATTTTNCCTTNATAAAAAGATAAACGAAATTTTGTTCGTATTAGATTTCGGTGGCGTTGAAAAAATCAAAGTCAACAGTCATTCAGGTCGGGTCGTTTTCTGAGATTCTTGATTTTANATCGTGTTCCTTTTGANTGTAGTCTCCTTTCTTTTGAACCACGTGTTGGAGAAGTTGCCCGGCGGGACTTACGGACCTGCATNACTTCTTTNATNAACTCCTTNANTCGGNNCAATGCTTTNTCCCGATTGGCTTCTTGCGTNCGTGCTTCCTGNGACTTGATAATCACGATACCTGCCGGACTGATCCTACGATCTTTCTTATTTAATAATCTTTGCTTATAAATTTCAGGCAGGGATGATGCCCGAATATCAAAAAATAAATGTATGGCAGTGGACACCTTATTTACATTCTGTCCACCTGATCCCTGGGAACGAATCGCCTGCAATTGGATCTCTTCAAAGGGAATCGATACTCTGGAAGAAACTTTTAGCATTGTGCATATAAAATCTGTCCTTTCTCTTTCGCACAAGGACAAGTTAAAGTGAATGTATCCAAATTCGAGTTATCTAATATCAGGTAAGAACATTCTTTTAGATCTTAAAAAAAGCTACTTAACTTTCTTAAGAATGTATTCTAGCCCGTGTTTATTTTCTCTAAATTCCTTCTCCAATTTTTGATGCTNAAATTCATTAATCCGTTNATCGGTGACAGAAATAAGCATGGGTAGGAANATTAGTACTTTTCTTTCNGGATCTATCCATTGAGTGACGAATTCATTTGGATTCAATTTTGCAATCTTATCACCCCATAAAAAATTTTCATTAAATGGGATAGCCTGATCCTCTTCTATCAGATCCACTCCATAATACATTCCGTTTCGAATTGAACAGAAACCATGCGAAAGTAATGGTTCTTCANCTTCTTCATAGNAGTACATTGTGGTCGTTGTACCGTCTGCACGNCGNATAAATTCACAATTCCATTCACCATCGTCATCCGGGTCATTATCAGTAGTTCTCCATTTTCCGACTATTCTTTTATCCATTGGATANGNTGGATCCGTAAAGAATTTTANAATGTCTTCAATATTCAGNATTCTGGCNAATTGTATTTGGTCAAATANTTGGGCTTCTTTTAANGGGTCCNCTTTATTAAATTGACGCATTCTTTGCATTTCAAACGAANTCACTTTGCTCTCATTACTTTCCCCAACATCCTCAGAGTGAGTAATTATTTTTTGATCGTTTGATAATTTGAGTTGTTCCTGAATCACCGAAATCTCTCCAGTTGGAATCCTGTTTTTTACATCAATAGGCCATTCCGGTTCTGTTTCAAAACCAAGATCTAAAATATCCGCNTAAATAAATTTGGTATCCCGAACTGCCNAGAGNCCATGCCCAAAAAAGGTTTCTTTTTTACCTTCTTCTATCCAAGTCACATATATAGAAAATACATGATTTGGTCTACGAATGATCTCCCATTTATCCCCTTCTTGATTTACGCCTTTNCATTTACCCACAAGGTTCTTTTCTTCTTCAAGCAAGGGCCCTCCAAATGTAAAACCTCCTTCCTNTGTGGNTATCTTGGTTTTCCATTCTTTAGCCAGTAAAGACAGAGCAACAGCTTGAAAAAAGAGTATAAAAAAAGACAAGCNTTTCATCTAATAAACCCNTATTATCTTTTCTAAAAATTGCTACTAAATTCCGCGAAGATTGTTATATCTAAACGACAGGAAAAGTAACCAAGTAGATCATAAAAAGTATAAACAGGTTTCCAATGATTTGCTTGTAATCACCAATGATAGCGTGGGTGATTACAGCTCCTATCATAGTTGCCATTAGCAAGCATCCAGAATAGAGTAAAAAGGAAAAGGTAGAATCAGAAAATACCAGAGGTAGAATGATTCCAATACCACATATCACTTCAATCATTGAAATAGCCCGAACCATCCGGGGATCAAAGTATTTTACCCAAAGCATTCTTTTGGCCAACACATCAATAGGTTGAAAAAAGCGAATTGTCCCCCCAACCGCAAATACTAGAAATAGTAATATTTGAATGGCTATCCCCAGATATGTCATACATTTATGAGGGAGATGCGAGCAGTTGATTGCTCATATAAACAATTGCCAAACAGGAGCATAAAAGGACAAAAGATGGAAGCATTCGAAAGGGCTCACTTTTTAAGCGAATATGTGTGAACAGTGCGGCAATCATGAGCAAAGC
>NZKY01000107.1 GCA_002694035.1 Opitutia bacterium | reverse complement strand
TTTTGGGTTTGTGGAGCAACCCCTCATGTAGGCAAATGAATGCAAGCAAAGGCCTCGGACGAATGAATGTTTCATTCTTCTGAGGATTTGATCAGGGAAGGATACGTGAAGATTTTTTTTACCGCCTATGTGGAGATCAGGTAAATACAATAGCTCTCAAGGATATTCTTTCTGTAAATCCAAAAGAAATGGAAAATTCAGTATATTATATTTGCTGTAAGCTTTTTGGTGCGGAAGGAGCAGAGGAACTTAGCTCAAAGGTTGCAGATAGATTACAATCGGTTATACCTAAAAATTATCCATGGCCGGGAAATTTTAGAGAGTTGGAGCAGGCGGTGCGTAATATTATTGTACATGATGAATTTGCCCCCTTGGGGCAGGGTAGTGAACTAGAATTCGATATTAATCAAGTCTATGCCAATACTCAGGTTAGTTTAAACGGTTGGAGCCAGATATATGCAAAAAAGGCTTATGAAAATGCCGGCAGTTACAGAGAGGCTGCACGACTATTGGGAGTGGATCAGAGGACTCTTAAGAAATGGGTACTGGAATCAGGAGATTCTTAATGTGTACTATCAAGAAGATCATCTAGAAAGGATAGCCCGCCTTCCAGATCTTTAAAAGTACCGTCTAGTTGTTCTTCAAAGCACTGCTCAAGGATAGGGCCAAATTCTGGACTGGGCTTAAGTCCTCGCTCAATAAGATGTCGCCCAAGAATAATAGGTTTAGGTTCTGAGTCCTTAACTTTGAGTTCCTCTGCTCGCTTGATTAACCATGGCCCTTCTGGGAATTCGTCATTCCTAGGTGGGCGTCCTTGAATATCTGCGGAAGCTACCCGAACCAACCGATCAATTCTTTTAACCTTATTTGCAAGTCTGCGAATAGCTCCATCACTTGCTTCGTCTTTATAAAATGTGCGGGGTGTAAGATGTCTTCGAACCAAAGGAACCACCTGTTCTTGAAGATCTTGTTGGTTTGTCATTCTCGACAAAAACGAGCGTGTTGGGCCTTCACCCTTTGGCTCATGTAGGGGCGAACGAATCCTTCCATCTTCTCCAATTTTCGTGGTAAGTGGTTTTCCAAGATCATGACATAAGACCGCAAAGCCTACTACTAGGTCTTCCCACTCTTCATTAATACGTTCACGGGCAAATACATCCATGCAATGGAGCGTATGAGTCCAGACATCACCTTCGGGATGCCATTCAGGATCTTGCTTACAGTTAATTAAAGATGCAAGTTCAGGAAAATACTTAACCCATGAAGTATCTTTGAGGAAGTTTAGTCCAGCACTCATATTTGTGCCTTCTAATACAAGTTTCTTCCACTCTGCAAAAATTCTTTCAGGAGCCAAATTCTCAATTTCCATTGATTTGCATATTTCAATAGTTTCTTGGCTTGGGGAAAGATCGAAGCGAGAAATGAATTGCATCCCTCTGAGTACTCTAAGTGGATCTTCCTTAAAGGCTGGACCTATATGTCGCAGAATCCGATTCTTTAAATCTTTTCGTCCGTTACAAGGGTCAAGGATTTCACCGTTAAGAGGATCGATGGCTATTGCATTCATAGTGAAATCCCTACGCCTTACAGCGCTTTCAAAAGGAAGGTCAGAGTCAATTGTAATGTCAAAGCCTTTGTGCCCCATTCCAGATTTGATTTCAGTTCGTGGTAATGCAATTTCAACAGGTAATCCTTTCAGGCGGATAACTCCAAATGCTTTCCCAACTTCGCTACAGGAATATTTTTGGGATAGAATATTTTTGAGTGCAGAAATGCTCATACCCCTAACTTCACAATCAAGTTCTTTAGGAGTTGATTGGATTAACAAATCCCGAACAGAACCACCAACAAGGAGAAGGTGACCCNCATTTTTTGAAATCAGTTCAGCTAGNTCAGATAAAAGATTGCCAAAANTATTTTTGATCTGCTCAAGTGGAGTAAAATCNTNAANCATTCTAAGGGAATAAAGTATCCTCNACAACCTGACAAAANGTATGGTAAACGGGAAGATGTAATTCTTGAACAAGGGGGACTTGACTTGCAGGAACTTGGATNCAGAGTTTNCATAGAGATGCNANNTTACCTCCTGNTTCTCCGGTTAAACCNATTGTTTGNAGNCCCAATGCATTNGCGGTTTTAATTGCATGGATAATATTATCGGAATTCCCGGATGTACTAATACCGAGAAGAATGTCTCCAGGTTTACCAAAGGCCACAACTTGTTGAGCGAATGCATATTCCGGTTCATCATCATTCACAAAAGCAGTTGTGAAACCAACCATCGAAGGCAAGGACAATGCTGGAAGAGCTCCGTGTAAATTTTTCGAAAGATCTTCTCCAAGTTTTTTCTTAATTTTCTCAGAAAGCGGCCGAGGTCGAGAAAAACGCTTAACCATTTCTCCTGCAATATGTTCGCAATCAGCGGCACTCCCACCGTTTCCGCATAAAAGCAGCTGATTCCCAGACCTAAAGCATTCAATCAGGAGCTCGCAGGCAAATTTTATGTCATTTTTACAACAATCAAGTTCGGGCCTTCTCGAAAGTAATTTTTCAATTTCTTCCATGTACTCTTTATATTACAGATTTTTTTGAGAGCGAATCTTTTTCGAGTTCTTTTGACTCAGCCTGTTCTTTACTACGGTAAGGAAGTTTGTCATAGTGATTCTTTTAATAGATTTAATGAGTTTAAACGAGGATCAAATTATAAAATTAAATTCAAAATTTGCGGATTTTGATGCAAAGGAGAGAATTGGTTGGGCTTGGGAATACTTTGGGACTGGCTTGATTTTGTCTACCAGTTTTGGATTACAGAGTGGGGTAATGCTCGATCTAGCACTAAAAGTTAATAAGAATATTCCCATTATTTTTGTGGATACTGGGTATCTTTTTTCAGAAACATATCAGTACGCAAATCAATTGCAGGAGAAGCTAAATTTTAGAGCAAAAATTTTTTCAGCTAGAATGAGTCCCGCATTTCAGGAAGAAAGTTTTGGTAAGTTGTGGGAACAAGGTCAGGACGGAATGAAGAAGTACAACTTTATTAATAAAAAGGAGCCAATGGAAAGAGCTCTTAAAGAGATAAGTGCAAAAGCATGGATGTCTGGGTTGAGAAGGGCTCAATCAATCGATCGAGGAAAAAGACCTTTTATTGAATTACAAAATAATGTCGTGAAAATTTATCCTATTTTAGATTGGGATGATAGAAAAACCTACAAGTATTTACCTAATAATAATATTCCATATCATCCATTGGAAGGAATGGGTTATGATTCTTTAGGCGACAAGCATAGCACAAGTAAATACGATGCATCTAAAAAATCCGAAGATACTAGGCATGGCGGTCATGGCCGGGAGTGTGGATTACACTTAGATCTGCCCGAGGGACTAGACTTTACAGTATAATAAAATCCTCCAATCATATGATCCTTCCAGAAGATAAGACACGTCTTAACTCATTAATAAAAAAAACCAATCATTTGTGGAAATTTTTAGAGTGTGACGATAAAAAAGCGAAAATAATTGAATTGGAAAACGCTATGTCATCCCCTTCTTTTTGGGATGATCAAAAGGAGGCTAAGCGTATTAGTTCTGAGGCAAATCGTTTAAAGCAGACAGTTGAAAAAATTGAATCCTTTAGAAGTCAAGTTGAAGACTTGGAAGCTCTTGCCGAATTATGTGATGAGGATGAGAGCGAAGAGGAAATGGCCAATGAGTTTGTCCATAATCTTGAGGATTTATTGAACAGAGTAGAAGATCTTGAGGTAGCAAGTTTTCTTGGAGAACCTTTTGATGACAGACCAGCCTTGCTTAGTATACACGCTGGAGCTGGGGGAACTGAATCTTGTGACTGGGCAGATATGTTAATGAGAATGTATATGCGTTGGGCTGAGAGAAGAGGGTTTAAGGTAGTCCTTCAAGATTTACAACCTGGAGAAGAGGCAGGAGTTAGCAAGTGCTCGATTCGGATTGAGGGTCTTCATGCATATGGTTATGCAAAAGCTGAACGCGGTGTTCATCGTCTCGTGCGGATTAGCCCTTTTGACTCCAACAAAAGAAGGCATACTTCTTTCTGTTCAGTAGATGTGATTGCTGAGATTGAGGATGATGATCTTGATATGGAAATCCCAGATGACGATTTGAGGATTGATACTTACAGGGCAAGTGGAAAGGGTGGGCAGCACGTTAACAAGACAGACTCTGCAGTTCGATTAACTCATTTGCCGACAAACATTGTTGTGCAATGTCAGAATGAAAGATCTCAGTTGAAAAATAAGCAGACTGCGATGCGAGTTTTAAAATCACGCATTTATGAAAAAGAACAGGATGAGAAACGAGCTGAAATGGAAAAGTTTTATGGTGAGAAAGGTGAGATGGGATGGGGGAATCAAATAAGAAGCTATGTCTTTCAACCTTATCAAATGGTAAAAGATTTACGAACTGGAGTTGAAACTTCTGGTGTACAGGCTGTAATGGATGGTGAACTTGATCCATTTGTTAATGGATGGTTGCGTGCAGGTTGCCCAAGACAAAGAAATAAAGAAATTCAAATTGACGACTAGACTTTCTTATGAGTCCTAAGTTAACTGCTGAAAAAGCTAAGCAGTATTCAAAAAAATCTTTGTTTGCTGATAAAACATGGCGTTGGTCTCCCAGCCCATGGACTCTTCCTAGTGGGGTTTGTGAGTGGTTTGAAGATTTAAGCAAAGCAGCTATTTCCTTTTACCTGGCCATTGATCTTCTTTACAGGAAATCATGGAAAGGTGAATCAGTTCTTCGCAATGAAGAATTACTTGTTCCATGGGTAGCAGAGTACTATGACTCAGGTAAACCATCTTGGCTCATTGAGCATGGGCGTTCAGCTGAAGTTCATTCCTTAATTCCAGCTGTTCTAAGGCCTGACCTTATACCTCATGCGAATGGTATAGCACTAACGGAATGGGATTCTATTCCCGGGGGAATTGGACTAACTGCCCAGTTAGCATCGGTATACGAACTTAGTCATAATACCCAAATGATTCAGTGCTTTGGTCGAGCCTTAACTGACGCTGTTCAGGGACTTGGGGTTAAATCACCCAATATGGTTATTGCTGTAAGTGAGGAAGCAGATACCTATCTTCCTGAAATGGAGTGGGTTTGCGAAAAGCTAAGAGAATTATGCGTTTCAATCGAAGTATGCTCGCCGCAAGAGCTTCAAGTTTCGAAAGAGAATGTTTTGTTTAAGGATAAGAAAGTCGATTTAATTTATCGTTTCTGGGAACTTTTTGACTACGAGAATGTTTCGATCATGCAAGATCTTACAAGGGTGGTTGAGAAGTGCGGGGTTGTAGTCACTCCTCCCATGAAACATGTGCAGGAAGAAAAACTATCCCTTGCACTCTTTCATCATCATCGCTTACAGCCTTTTTGGGAAGAGACACTTAATTCAAAAGATCTGGATATTCTGGGGTCAGCAATTCCACCATCATGGGTTTTGGATCCTAAAGAAATTCCGCCAGGTGCCTACTTGGATGGTCCGAAAGTTAATGGACGAAACCTTACTCAATGGTCCGACTTATCAAAAGCCTCCAAAAAGGATAAAAGACTTGTGATTAAGGCAAGCGGTTTTCATGAAACTGCATGGGGTTCAAGGAGCGTTGTAATTGGCGATGATGTGTCAGGGGTGGAATGGAGCAAAAAGATTTCAGAAGCTCTTAATCATTATCCTTCTCCTATTTTTGTTATTCAGGAATTCATGAAGCCAAGAAGCTTTTCCCATCCTTTGTTTTCTGAGGAAGGTGAAGTTAAGCATGAATTGGGTCGCGTTCGTCTGTCTCCTTATTTTTTTACATTCGATAAAAAAACAAAATGGTCGGGTACGCTGGCTACTTTTTGCCCTTCCGATAAGAAGATTATACATGGAATGAAAGATGGAAGTTTAATGCCGTGTAAAAGTGTTTAGTTATTTCTTCTGCCTCGGTGTTGGCCAATTTGGGTGTGGTTCGTGTGCCTCTTCCATATAACTGAGCATTCTTTGTAAAATCGCAGGGTGCGCTTTTTCCAAGTTTTCATCCTCATGAATATCTTTGCTTAAATCATAGAGTTCAAGTCTTTGGTTATCCATCCCCGAGCGAATCAATTTCCAATCTTTCATGATCACGGCCTGGCGAAAGGTTCGTTCGTAAAATTCCCAATACAAATATTTGTGTAATTCTTGATTTTTATGATCACTTTTGAGTGTTGGAAGAAAAGAAATACTATCATTTTTCTTTGGTATTTCAGCACTTGCCATTTCACAGGCTGATGCCATCAGGTCTCCAAAATAAAAAGGTTCCTCTGATACTGAACCTGCCTTAATCGTTTTGGGCCACCAGGCAAGGGTGGGCACTCGTATGCCTCCTTCCGTTAGGGTTCTTTTCATCCCGCGAAGCGGTCCAGCTGGAGTGAAAAGTTCAGGATTGTGACCAGCTTCATTGTGGGGACCATTGTCTGAGGTGAACATAACAAGAGTGTTTTCTTCTATCTTTAGTTCCCTAAGAAGGTCGAGAATCCTACCAATGTCACGATCCATTCTTGTGATCATCGCTGCTTGCCCTTTATCCTGCTTGGACCAATTTTCTTTTTCATAAATTCCATATTCCGGTACTTCCGCACCATCACCAAACATGCGGGTACCTTCATTGTTTGCGTGGGGAATAGTAAGCGGAAGATAAAGAAAAAAAGGATTCTTTTTATTCTCTTTTATCCATTTTAGGGCTTCCTCGGTAAAAAGGTCGTGACTGTAATCGTTTCTTTCAGTTGCTGCTCCTCCAATAAACCCGGCTCTAGCTTTATCTGAAACCGGTTTTACCACATTATTTAAAATGTGCTTTTTGTTGTTTTGCCATAGGAATTCCGGATAAAAGTTGTGGGCATGGACCTGATTTAGGTATCCGTAGAAATAGTCAAAGCCCTGTTTGAGCGGGTGACCTTCTTGTCCTACTTCACCCAGTCCCCACTTCCCGATCAGGGCAGTTGCATATCCGGAAGTTTTCATTTTTTCAGCAACCGTAATGTCAATTTCCCTGAGGCTTTGACGTGTCATGTCACCTCCTGCATTTCCGCGAACATGAGTATGGCCCATGTGCTGACCTGTCATTAGAACACTTCTTGAAGGAGCACAAACTGTGGAACCGGAATAAAAGCGTGTGAACTTCATTCCCTCTTTTGCCATCTGATCAAGGCGAGGAGTTTTAATCAGTTTCTGCCCATAACACCCAAGGTCGCCATAGCCAAGATCATCAGCCATGATGAATATTAGGTTCGGTTTCGCCTTTAAATCAAGGCAGAGAAAAACAAGACAAACTGATATCTTAACTAATAAAGGGTGGGCAAGCTTTGGCATTATTTACTCTTTAATTCTTCAGTTGTAGTTTTCACTAGGCGACCAACATAGCCTTGGAATCTTTTATCAACACCTTTAGGTATCTGTGGCATAGATTCTAACATAGGTAATAATGATTTTGCTTTGTTGTCTAGGTGATCAATCGCATTTATAGCAAGCATCGAGGGAAAGCATCCGTTTTTGATGGGGTCGGCAATTTGACCAAGTATCTCTACCGCTCTTGATATTTGTTCTTTACTGCCGTATTTCCCTAATGCTTCGGCTGCCACAACCCGAACATAAGGAGAGTTATCACTCAATGCTTTTTCAAGATGTTTTCCTGTCTTGGAAACACCTTTGTTACCTCTCATAAGCAATCCCATTGCTCCCCAATATCTGACCGCTGAATCCTTATCTTTAAGGTAGGTGGTGAGGGTTTTGGTAGCCCATGGAGATAGTCCTGCTGCTAGATCTGCAGCTAAGAAGATTCTTTTGAACGGATATTTGCCTGCCCTGGCCATCTCGTAAGGAGTGGATCCCTCGGATCGGGAGTGAATTTCACCTTCTGGTAGAAATCCCACATCAATGATTTTATTGATATGGTCGAGATGAGCTTTTCGCATTTTTTTCAAAATCTCAGCATGCTCCTTTGATTTTACCAAATTTTTCACCTCATCCCGGTCATTTGCCAAGTCATATAACTCCTCAGCCGGTTTCGTTTTCCAAAAGTGACTTTGTGCTTCATTTAATTTTCCTTCATCGAACATTCTTTTCCAAACCTGAGTGGTCGGAGTCTGGAACATATATGAAACATGTTGGCCATAAGGTTTATGGGGCATGTAGTTCCGTATGTATATGAATTTTTCACCTACAACTGAGCGTACCAAGTCATATCTTTCATCCATTCTGCCGCGAAACCCGTAGGCATATTCTTGGGCTTTTGTTTCGTGCTTTCCCATAAATGCATGGCCTTGCATGTGAACAGGAGGCTTTTTTCCT
>NZKY01000106.1 GCA_002694035.1 Opitutia bacterium | reverse complement strand
CAAAACTTGGGTAGTGCTCGTTTCTATGCTTGTTGCTATAATTTTAATTCTTCTAGGTGTTTATTTCGGTTTCCGACGAATCAAAATAAAGCGATATGTGGAAAATATTCCAACATCCTTATCCAGTGGGTTATGTTATGGTCCCGCAGAGATAAAGGGAGCGGTTGTATTTGCAGATGATACTGCTCTCAATGGACCTGAAACGAAAGACAAGTGCGTTTATTACAGGCATAAAATTACTGAAAAGCGACGCTCCGGCAAAAAAAATAGAATTGTTGTAATCAAAGATGAAACCCATCAAATTCCTTTTTACTGCAAAGATCGAGAAGGTAATACCAAGATTATTCCCGATGGAGCTGAGGTGACGGCGGAATTGAAGTATCAAAAGAGGCGTGGGCGAAGAACCTATTACGAATGGCATCTGCCAGAAAATGCTGAAATATATGTTTTAGGTTCTGCAGTTATCGATGATGTCGAGGGTGATAAATTAGCCGTTTCAGATGGTAAAGATAAATTTCCATTTATTATTTCTGATGAATCCGAAACTGAAGTTATGCTCAGGCAGGGAAGAAAGGGACTTTTGGGCCTTGGGGTTGCTCAGAATGCAACGGTTTTTCTTGGATTAGTTCTGTTTGGTGCAGTTGGTTCATTTGCTGCCACCGATTTTCTTTTGGCAGCCATGTTTGCACCCCTTTTTCTTGCTATCAGCATGTTTGCACTAATGTACAATGATTTGATATTCCTTCGAAACCGAGTTAGTCGAGCATGGGCAAATATTGAAGTTTCCATTAAAAAAAGGAGCGATTTAATTCCCAATCTTGAGGAAGTGGTTAAAACATACCTTTCTCATGAGAAAGAAGTTTTAGTAAGTCTGGCTGAACTTCGTAATTCTGTAGTTGGAAAGAGTGTATTCAGCCCAACAGATGCAGATGAAGTCATGGGCCATGAGTTGATGGTCAGTAATAAAATCTTTGCTCTCAGGGAAGCCTATCCTGATCTAAAGAGTAATGAAATGATTGATGACTTTATGATTCGTTTAGCAAGGATGGAAAATGAAGTTTCGATGATGCGATCCGGATACAATGATGGAGTTGAAAGATATAGATCTGCAAAGCAAAGATTTCCCGAAGTTATATTAAGCAAACTTTTTAAATTTGAAGACCATAACTTGCTTAGTTTTTCATCTGAGATTCGAGAAATTCCAAATGTTAATTTTGAGGAGAGTAATCAGAATGAAGTTAAGAAAGATTCTAATTTACCAAATTCAAAAGATGTAATCCCCGAAAAAACTGAAAGCGATTTGGAGATTAATAAAGGACCTGAAACAAATGAAATTTTACCAGGTCAAAAAAACGAAGATGAAAGTTTAGCCAAATTTTATGTTCATAAAAAGGGTAATCAGTATGGCCCATATTCACTCATACAAATTAGAGAATATTTAAAAAATAATTCTTTTTCATTGGATGATTTGGCGAGTTGGGATGGACAGAGTTGGAAAAAAATCTCTCAAATTCCTAATCTCAACCAGTAATTTTTTTGTGAAGCATTTACTTAAGTAGATTTGGTCGATTTCGGTATTTTTCAAATAAACGAGTGTGACGGCTTGCCAATTCAACTTCCTCGCCTTCGATGATCATCTTTACAACACAGCTTCTTATATCGAAGATATCGCCCGTGCAGCCAAAAAAAGTTGCTTCTTTACCTTCCTCCAGACTTCCAAGCTTCTTTGACAAGCCCATCATTTTAGCTGGATTTAGGGTGATTGAAGCAATCGCGTCATTCCTTCTTAATCCGTAAGCTATCCCATGACCTGCATGATAGGGAAGATTTCTTTGATTCGCAGCAGCCCAACCTCCTAATGGTAGTCCAATGGCCATAGAAACACCTGCACTAGCTAAAATAGACGGAGCGATAAAGTGAACATCGTGTGGGTCGTTTAAATGTAAAGATGCTGTAAAGATATGCCTGTAGATCACGGGTATTTCTTCACTTGCCAATTTCTTAGCAAGTTTCCATGCATCTCTTGCTCCTGAAATTATAATTTTAATATCCCTTTTTTTGGCCCATGAAATTGCAGTGTTAATTTCTCTCTTTTCATTTGCATGAATTATTAGCGGGATTTTCTTTTCTAAAATTGGAATTAAGGCTTCCCAGCTAGCGTTATATTGAAAATTTTTATCTTTTGCTTTTTTAGCTTCGAAATAATGAATTGCCTGAGCAAAAAATTCATCAATTTCATCAATTGATTTTTTTCTGTCTTTGTCCTGTTCGGAAAGTGATTTGACTTTAACATTATTCTTTTTTGAGGAAGAGCTGAGAGCAATGGTTTGTCCTGGCCACCAAAGATGAACTGCTACCTTTTTGACTTTTGTGATTTCTTCAATTCCCCATCCATCCAGGGTGATTAAACTTGATGTGCCAGAAATTAAACCACCAAGAGGGACGATAACAGAATGGGTAATACCATTAGCTCGGGCAACGGGAATAAGTTCAGAATCTGGGTTTACTGCAGTCCATGCTTCGATTTCAGGTGTGTGTGTTCCCACTTCTCTTTCGTCTCGTGTTGGTCGAAGAGCATTAATCTCTACTAGACCAAGGGAAGATCCGGGGCTTATTAAACCGGGATAGATTTCAAGATTTTTCCATTCTAATGTTTCCGTTCGTTTGGGCTTTGAAATTGAAATACCAATTTTTTCAATTTTGCCTGCATTAATAAGAATTTCACCTGGCTCAAAAATAATGTCAGGAGTGGCCTGAATTTTTTTTGCCTTTATTAAAATCCTCTCTCCATTCGCTCCATATGAAACTGCTAATGATATTAGAAAAATAAGGTGTGTGCGAATCATTGTTTTAATGGCTCTTCATACAACTATTTGTTCGACAAGAATGGATGTGTAAATCACAAGCATTCTCCAGAGAAATACGAAAGAAATTTTGTTTTGATCTAACGGAGTCTGTGACATTCGAAGGTGCACTCTCAGCTTTTTTAGCCAAGTTAATTAGCCTTTCTCTTTCTTCAGCTTTTTTCTGATCACGTTGTCTGATTAAATTTATATCGTGATAAAGCTTTCCCTCGATCCAAGTCTGATAGCATTTTGTACGATAATCAAATGGGTGTCCTGTCCATATTGCGAAATCCGCATCTTTACCAACCGATATTGATCCAGTCCATTTATCAATTTTAAGTTGTCTGGCAGGATTTAATGTAATCAAATTAAGAGCCTCTTCTTCTGTAAGGCCACCATATTTTACTGCTTTCGCAGCTTCGAAATTCATTCTTCTCGCGTGATCGGGAGAATCTGAATTAAAGCTGACTACACATTTTTTCTTGTGCATCAGAGCCCCAGCGTAGGGTATTGCGTCATAAACTTCGAATTTATAAGCCCACCAATCGGAAAATGTGGAGGCGCCAGCACCATGCTGAGCAATTTCTTCGGCCACTTTGTAGCCTTCAAGTACATGCTGTAAGCTTCCCACTTGAATGCCAAAATTTTCCATGGTTCTTAGGAAGACCACAATTTCATCTTGCCGATAAGAGTGACAATGGATGAGTCTTTCTCCAGATAAAATTTCCAGAAGTGCTTGAAGTTCTAAATTTCGTTTGCATGGGAGACCACCATTTTCTTCCTTAAGTAGTTTCTTTTCATAATTGAGTGCTGCATTGAAGCGATTTTCAAAAAAAGTTTTCACACCCATTCGAGTTTGAGGAAAGCGGGTGACATATTTATTTCCCCAATTTGCCTGTTTGACATTTTCTCCAAGGGCAAACTTTATCCCAGAGGGAGCTTTCTTCATGATCATGTTCTTGGGAGAGGATCCGAACTTTAGTTTAACAACGGCATTTTGACCACCAATAGGATTAGCAGAACCGTGTAGTAAATTACAAGTGGTTACTCCACCCGCAAGTTGTCTTTCAATATTTGCACTTTCAGAATTGATAACATCAGAGATTCTAACCATAGCGGTTGAAGGTAAGCTGGATTCGTTAACCCCACCGAGTATCATTGCATGACTATGACAATCGATTATGCCCGGAGTAAGATGTTTTCCTTTGCCATCTATGATAACCGTATTTTTGGGAATTTGATTGGTAAGGTTGTTCCCAATTTTCCTAATAATACCTTCTTCGACATATAAATCTTGGTTATTCAGAATGCCAGCCTGTTCGCATGTCCAAATTTTAAAATTTTTAAATAAAAGAGATTTTGATTTTTCAAATACTTTCCTCTCATTTGTTGGGAAGTTTGCTATTCTTTTGGGTAGATTTTTGGATTGATGCTTCGGATTGGTAAGGTTGCCATCGTTGGAAAATAACCAAGGGGTACCACGAATCCAGGTGGAATGTATAGAAGTATTTTTTTCAAAATAACTTTCCCCATTAACGATTAAAAAATTGGCTAGTTTTCCTTTTTCCAGAGTGCCACAAGAATTTTCTATTCCGCAAATTTTTGCCGGGTTTACAGTTAGTGAGGCAAGTGCATCACTTTCAGAAAGCCCACGATTGATTGCTTGTTTAATATTCTTTCGAAATTGGTTCAGATCACAACCCGATGTGGTAAATGAGGTTGATCGAGTTTTATTTATCATCAGACTGGGTAAGCTAGGTGCATGATTCCATGCCCTTAATTGATTAAGTGATATCTGTTCCCAATCTTCTTGATTAGGGAACTTTGGGGAAGATGGAAAACTTAGGGGCAAAATGTAATCGTGGTTCGCTAAGAGAGTGATGTCAGGTCTTTGCCATTCGTATCCATTTGCAATAAAAACGGTCGAAGGAATTTTTAATTCAGTTGCGAGGTCAATGGCCTTGGCTGTCATTAGAAAACTCCCAGATTCGAACCAAAGAGGAAACTCCTCCTCTTGATCAATTGATCGAGATAAACTTGTGATTCCAGGATGAGGTTCATTAATAAATCGAGACGGCATTTGCTTTTGGTATCGTATCAGAGTATTTGAATACTCTACTTCTAAAAAAGTTTGCCTTATTACGGAAAATACTCCCATAAGTGAATTAGGATAAATCGATGGAGTTTGTTTTCTTCCAACTGGATCAAAAGCAACAATTTGAGCCACTTCATTTTTTAAAATTAATTCATTAGGATCTTTGTCTTCGAGCAGGACGCACGGACCAGTTCCTCTAAATATTCCTTTATTTGGAGTAAAATGAGCAGCAGTAAAACCGGTGGCTCGAAGGCTTTCAAAATTTTTTTCCTCTGGTTGAAAACCGAGTACCAGTTTTTTTTCCGGTGTTACTCCGCTTGTTTCAAATCCGGGACCTTTATCACCAAAATCATTCGTGGTCGATGGTAGTCCTTTAAAAGCAAGGCTTGAAGTTGCTTGGATTATTTCATCAAATCCCAAATCCAAAAGATTAGGAGTGTCTGGTCCAAAAGGAATGTAAGGATCGATAAAGCCCGCGTATATTGTTTTTCCCGAGCAATTCCATTCCCTGTAACCAGGGGGGATTTCTAAATGTTCGCCAGTCTTTTCGATTAATCCGTTTCTAATAAGTATTGTACCAACTTTTAGTGTTTCTTCAGGAGAAATATGAATTTTGGCACCATAGAGAGCATGTGAAGTATTCCCGTATGGTTTTTCTCCAGGGAAAGTAGACTTATCATCAGCTTTTAAAAATAAAGTGAGGAAAAGAAAAAAAAGTAAACAATTCAGTATGTTTGACACTATGAGGTTAAATTTTCGATGCTAACAAAGGGTCTTAATTACAATTCCGAATATTGATGGGATATCAAATACAAAATTTGTAACAAAGAAAATATTTAAAGTTTTAGTAGGATAACCAAATTAAATACATAAATTTGAATACATCATAAACTGATCGACAATTTTGTATAAGCGCTCCTTTTTAAAAGATTTAATACTTTATTTCATGATTAAAATTTTCAAAGCTACAACTGTAAATCAGGAGATTTTAGAATCGGTAAATTTTTTACTGCCTCAACTTTCTCAATCGGCCAAATCGATACAAATTGATCAACTTAATAATATAATAAATTCAGAGTGCACTTCGCTTATTTTTGCAAAAGATGAAGAAAAAATTATTGGTATGCTTAGCTTTGTAGCTTATCAAATTCCAACGGGAAAAAAAGCGTGGGTTGAAGATGTTGTTGTTCATAAATCCGCTCGTGGAAAGGGAGTTGGGAAATTATTAATGAATTTTGCCCTTGAAATTGCCGATCAAGTTGATGCGAAAAGTATTGATTTGACCTCTCGTCCAAGTCGTGAAACTGCTAATAAACTTTATCAATCAATGGGGTATGAAATACGTGAAACAAATGTTTACAGATATGGATTAAATTAATCCTTGAAAGCTAAATTATTTAACCCTGTAACCTTAAACAAATTATGAGTCCTGATCTTTTATTTTCCTTTTTATTATTTTTTCAAGTGCAGATTGAATCCATCAAAGAAAGTGGTTTCTACAAAATGCTCGTTGAGAAATATCCCGAAATTGCTGAAAGTGTTTCAGACCCAAATCAGATGGATCCTGAAATTCAGGAATTAATTGAGTTAACGGGAATAAACTTTGATGATCTGAGTGAGATTAGCATAACTGTAGAGGCTTTGGATGAAATCAAAAAGGCATCACAAGAGGGGAGGCCACCTCAAGTCGGAACTGAACTGGAATTCTTTTTTGATGCAAAAGTTAAGGGTAAAGTGGATGCGGCAAATATATTCGAATTTATTTTGGCTAAAATGGAGGAAGAGCGTAGTGAAAAATTTAGAAAAGATGTTGAAAAAACAATTACAAAGAAAGACTCTTTGTACTCGATTACCATTCCATCTGAACTGTTGGATGAGGATGAAGAGACTGTAGTTGAAGACTTAATATTTTCGATTTCACATGACGGGGATTATTCGAGCTTTCAGCTGGGATTACCTGATAAAAAACAATTAGGAAAAATTAGGGGAGGTGAAAATTCATCTCTTAATTGTTTAAATGTGATGGCCAAAGATCGTCAAATTACCTTGGGTGTAAAGATTGATCCGGCATTATGGGAAAGGCCAGAATTTAATTCACAGCAACAAAATCCTCTTTTTGCCGGTCTGGCTAATTCTGTTAAAGGAATACGTGAATTTGGACTTTCGATAAGTTTTCGGGATAAGACTCTGGGGTTTGAGATTTGTGTAAATTGTAAGGATACTCAGTCGGCTTTAGGTTTGTGGACGGTTGCTCAGGGTGGACTAGGAATGGCCCAGTTAGCGATGGCACAAAATGGAAACCAAGCTCCAGCTATATTATCAAGGATAAAAACTCAAGCGGTTGAAAAAAATGTTTTTGTACGAGTTGAAGTTTTACCTTCGGATTTAGAAGAATTCGAAAATCAGTTCAGACCTTTTTCAGCTTCTTCTGAGTCAGCAAAGTCAAAAATAAAAACTATTGATCAAAACCCTCTTATTGGAAAAAAGACACCAAAATTCGTAACTAAATTACTTGATGGAGAAAATTTTGATATCGCTAAATATCAGGGAAAAGTTGTGGTGCTTGATTTTTGGGCTACTTGGTGTGCTCCATGTGTCAGGGCTTTACCCCAATTAATCGAGGTAACCTCTGGTTTTGACAAAAGTGATGTAGTTCTTGTTGCCGTTAATCAAGGTGAAGGAAATAAAAAGATTTCCCAATTTTTAAAACAGAAAAAAATAGATTCTCTTCAGGTCGCTTTGGATAAAAATCAAGAGATAGGTAAGAAGTACTTTGTTAAGGGAATTCCTAAAACGGTTGTTATTGATAAAAACGGAGTTATTCGTTTTGTTCACAATGGTTTCTCTTCAACTTTGAAGAAAAAATTGGAAAAAGAAATCTCTGAGCTCATTAGGTAATAGAATTACTTCCCCTTAAGTTTAAGCNGNTTGNACTTNAAAGTAATTATTNTTCAGGAATTTGCATAAATTTCTTTAATTGCTTTTTACTTTTTTGTCTAAAAGTTAAAATTAACANCTATTATATTACAACTCACATTTTAATTTATTAAAACCCTTAACCTCAACGCCTAGAAGGAGACTACTATTATGATGAAAGTCAACGACTTCCTTAAATATGATATCAAGCTTAAAATTGATTACGATGACTACTTTCGATTAATCTACGACACCAAATATTTAATCGAAGCCCGTCTCGGACCTAACAGGACTTTTATCGCAACAAAATCGGTTTATGGTAATAATCGTAGAAAAGCTGTAAAGCAAGCTGTGGAATGGTTTTGGAAAGATTTTAAGGGTGTACTAGGTTCTGCACATAAGGTTATGACTGTCAATGACCCTTATGATGAAGTGATTTACGATGAGGATTTTGCATGTAACGACCTTAGGAATAAGTACTTAGATGACTCCACACTTGAGCGTTTAATAGAAGATGCGGATGGTGATTTGTTGAAGGATGATAGTGTCGGAAGTGAAAAACATCCTCCGAACAGCGTTAAAAGAACTAAAAGAAGAAGAAAGCAAAATATTCAGCTTACCTCTCGATTATCGCAGACTCCCGGTGGAACTATTTACTACAAAATGACCGAGATATCCTCTACCGGTCAGTCTACCAGAAAAAAATTTAAAATGATCAAGCTGTCTTCTAAAAGTTTAGAAAAAGCACAACGCGAAGTTGAGCGTAGAGGTTTAAACAAATTTGAGAAGTTTAGCAATAGAGCAACAAAGTCTCGATCCAATAAAGCTAAAGTAAAGAAGGCAGCATAAAAACTGTAATGAATGGCCCGGATGTACAAGATCGTTCCTCTGAATTACTTCAGTTGATGATGAAGTATCAACGCAGGATTTTTGCGTACATCAATACTTTAGTCCCATCAAGGTCTGACGCGGAGGACATTTTACAGGAGACAAGCCTGACGATTTGTGAAAAATTTTCTGACTTCGAAACAGGTACTAATTTTTACTCTTGGGCTTGCCAAATTGCATACTGGAAGGTTAGGGCTGCAAGAAAAAAGTTTGCAACTTCCAAGGTTGTTTTTAATCAGGAAGTCTTAGATGTTATTTCCCAGACCCGCTTCGAAATGGAAGAAGAGTTGGATAAACGCCATGGGGCATTGTCTCGCTGCTTAAAGAAGCTTAACGATCGAGACCGCAGAATGGTTCTGACAAGGTACGAGACTGGCAAGAATGTAAGTGCGGCAGCACAAGCTTCTGGAAGAACTATACAAGGTGCTTACAAAGCCCTTAACAGAATCAGAAAAACCCTTTTCGATTGTGTTTCATTTGAACTTTCGATCGAACAACCATGAATATTCTGACTGATCAAGAATTGCTTGAATTACATGAGTTACTTGACAGCTTGGTTGAGAACAATTTACCCAAAGCTAGGCTTGTCCGATTGGAAAAATGGATATCAGACAATGATTTTGTCCGAAGGGAATATGTTAAATTTATGGATTTGAACTCAAGTTTGAGGCACTATGCTGAGGAACTTGTTAGTGATGAATTCGAAGAATTTACCAAAGAGAATCCACCTAAATTATTACCATTTGTTAAGCCTCTGTTTGCAATTGCTGCCATTCTTGTTCTTGGGCTGTTTTTTTACAAAGACATAAAATCTGCAATCTCATTAGACGATGCTGAAACAAGAGTTGAAAACGAGCCCTCGGAAAAGTTCAAATCTTTAAATGATTCCGTAATTGTGGACACTGTTGCGGTTCTAACTAAGACTGTTGGTGTTCGTTGGGAAGAAGAAGCCAAGTTTAAGCCGAATTTAGGAGACACTCTTGAATCTAGTACATTAAAAATATCTGATGGTTTGGCTCAGGTTGAATTTTTACAGGGTGCTACAGTTGTTCTAGAGGGACCGGTCGATTTTTCCATTGAAAAACCGAATGAAGGAAAACTTTCTGTAGGGAAACTTCGTGCTATTGTTCCGAAAGTTGCTACTGGTTTTACCATTAATCTGCCAAAAGGTAGAGTGATCGACCTCGGAACTGATTTTGGTCTACATGTACACCCTGGGGGCTCAACCGAACTATTTGTATATCAGGGAAATGTTATTTACGAGGGGACTACTGATGCTGATGAAAAAATTGTCCGAGAGATCACTGGTGGTGAATCTATATTTGTTGATCCATATGGACATTTAAATTGGGTGGAAATGCCGAGTGAACCATTTATTAGTGCGGCTGACCTTGCATTTCGATCCATGGAGGAATCTCAAAGAAGGCATGCATCATGGATTGATTTAAGTAATTCCATATCTCAGAGAGAAACCACAATGCTTTATTTTACTTTCGATAATCACAGTTCCTGGTCAAGAGTCCTTAAAGATCAAAGCCCAAATAGTTCCTCTTCTCAAAATGGTGCTATTGTTGGTTGTAGTTGGGAAGAAGGTAGGTGGTCAGG
This sequence comes from Opitutia bacterium, assembly GCA_002694035.1. Taxonomy (GTDB): domain Bacteria; phylum Verrucomicrobiota; class Verrucomicrobiia; order Opitutales; family Seribacteraceae; genus Seribacter. The sequence continues at coordinate 17,866 of NZKY01000106.1, read as the reverse complement.
TAAAGGTGCACTTTCTTTTAAAAGAACAAATGATCGGGTCAGATTGGAGCTTCCATATCAATTAAATTCGGCAACTTTTGCAGCATGGTTAAAAATTGATTCTCTTGATAAAGATATTGCTCCTATCCTATGTAGTGATCCTCAATCAATTGGATCAACATGTTGGAGTATAAATAAAAATGGACAGGTTGTTTTGAGGACTAGAACAGCTAAAGGCAATGTAAAGTACGAATCTTCTGTTGCTTTCCGACCAGACAACCTTAATCGTTGGACTCATGTTGCCACTACATATGATTCTGAAACAAAAATGATAACACATTTTGTTAATGGTCGAACTTTTAGTCGCGAGAAACTTACTGATCCAGTGGTTTTGAACTTTCCCAAGGCAATGCTTGGTCATTCAGTCCCTTCTGACTCTTCGAAAAAGGGATTAGCATTCAAAGGCAGTATTGATGAGTTTGGTATTTTTAATAAATCATACAGCGAGGAAGAAATTAGAAATATTTACGAAATTGGCCGGCCTTATGAAATTCCAAGTCGTATAGGCTCGCGAATTCCCTGAGTTTTTACTTATCTTCGAATTGCCCACAACGCTTGGAACTTTGAACCGAAGAAATGTGGATTTATGATCTCCTTTAAGCTGTTTAAATCAAATTCTGAATTTCTTTTTTTCTCATCAAAAAGTGATTTCAATTTTTTTTGCGCATGGTGCATGAAGAAGGTTTCCTGATTTTCCAAGTTAATTGATTCAAACGAATTGGCTTTTAAGCTCTTTTTGAGCTCATCCCAGGAAAGATGGCAGGTAATATCTTTTTCACCCGGTTTTTCTAAAAAGTTTTTTTCTAATGTGTGTTTAAAATAAGCACGAGCAGTCCCCTGTGGTCGATCGTTAAAAAGAACTTCATTTGATAATCCATAATCAAAAGTTAGGAATAATCCATTCCATGAGCTTTCTAACAACTGATTAAGAGTTTTTGTGGCTCCAGTTGGCCAGTCCAGAATATATCCATCAATATGATTTTCAGGAAATGGAATATTCTGATTTTCTTTACCAATTCTTTCTTTGAAAAGTCCTTGGTCATATATGATTTCAATCTCTTTCCACTTCTTTTCTTTTTCAAGATATTGAAATCGCTTAAAGGGTTGTGCATCAAGCCACTCGTTTGAAAAAACAATTGAGTTTTTGGGAATTTTGATTGGATCGCCTAATCGAATTGTTGAACTGGTTCTGAATGGAATTTCCAAACCATTCGTTATTGAACGACCAGGCTCTGCAGCAATTTCAACAAAATGCATATCATTTAGTTTTAATTCTCCGGCAATTTTCATGCATGCATCGATGATCATTTCACCCCATAACTTACCTAAGGAGCAAGAAGTGTAAAAATCTGCTTCTTTATTTTTACCAACACGTTCGGCTTTTTTTTGATAGTATCCAAAAGTTGGATGATAAAGTGCCAGTTCCACAAATTCATCAACGGGAAGTGCATTTCTGTTTCCAAGTCTTATTTGAAATGCTTCTAGAATATTTTCAGCAACCTTTGTCATTGGCTTTATGCTTTAGCTTGGTTAGAAAATAAAGGTGAGATTTAAATCATACATTATTTGGGGAATACCTTCATTTGTTATTTCTTTTTTCATATTTAACATTTTTTTAGATCCAACCAAAGAGGCTTTTTTAAAGTATAGTTACTGGGATTCGCTTTTTCGTTTCGGAGAGACTCTTAGAATAGCAAATGCTAAATTCGTTGATGATAATAAGTCTGACTACAGGCAATTGACCGATATGGCAATCAGTGGAATGGTAAGTAAATTAGATCGCCACTCAAGCTATTATTCACCAAGTGAGTATTCCGCTTTTCAAGATGATACACATCGGAGATATGTTGGAATCGGTGTAATGATTCGAAAAACAGAAAAAGGTATCTTGATTACTCGTGTATTTCCTAAAAGTCCTGCTCAGGATTCAGGTTTGGTAGTTGGCGATATTATTGTAAGAGTGAAAGGAGAATCTGTTGTTGATTGGGATCTCGATCAAGTAAGCAGTCGTATAAAAGGAATAGAGAATACTAATGTTCTGTTGTCTGTAATTTCCAACAACGATTCTCTAAAGACTTTAAAAGTAAGACGACAAAAAATTAAAATTTCCAGTGTTGAGGACCAAGGTGTTGATGAAGATTCAATTGGTTATATCAGACTTGTTCAATTTTCGTCTCATTCGTTTGAGGAATTCAAATCTGCGATTGAGGAATTAGATTCTCAAAGTCTAAAAGGTTTAATTATTGATTTGAGAGATAATGCGGGTGGACTCCTATCTTCCGCAGTTGATATTGCGGACTTATTTCTGCCTAAAGGACAATTAATCGTTTCAATTAAAGGAAGGCATAAGAATGATATTCGTGAATATAAATCAAAATCCTTACAATATATAAAAGATATCCCTCTTGTAGTTTTAATGAATGGTGGAAGTGCAAGTGCTTCAGAAATTTTGGGTGGTGCCCTTAGTACTTGGAAAAAGAGTGTTATTGTTGGAGAAAAATCATTTGGGAAAGGCTCTGTTCAAACTATCTTTCCTATGGATGATGGATCAGGCTTAAGGTTAACAACGGCAATGTATTTCTTGCCCAACGGTATGACTATTCATGAATCAGGTATAGAGCCTGATATAGTTGTCGAGTGTTCTGATGAAAATGAAACAAGATTGAGAATTCAAAGGTATGTTGAAGGTATTATGAACCCTGAAGAATTTGAAAAGCAATTTGGCTTTTTTCCAGTAAAAGATCTTCAACTTGAGAAAGCAAAGGAATATCTTCGGAGTAAAATGGATTTTTCAGAGTCAAAAAGTATATGATTTTAGGAATAGAAAGTTCATGTGATGAATTTTCTATTTCTCTCTACCGTCCTGAGACTGGGATTGTCGGAGAATGGACGCATAGTCAGATCATTAAGCATGCTGAGTACGGTGGAGTTGTTCCTGACCTAGCGGTTGTAGAACACCTTAACAATTTTATTCCTCTTCTTAACCTTGCCCGAAGCAATATTAATATTTCCCGAGAGGTAAAAAAAATTGCAGTCACATGCGGGCCCGGTCTAGTTGGTTCTCTTGGTGTCGGGCTAAGTGTTGCAAAAACACTGGGAATGCTTTGGTCTGTGCCTGTTTTTGGTGTTAATCATCTTCGAGGGCACGCTTTTTCACCATTCATAGATATTAAAGATTGGGATACCCTTTTACCTCATCTTGGCCTTTTGGTCTCCGGTGGAAATACAATTCTATTCTGCTTGGATGAAAAGAGAGAGATTTCAATCCTTGCAAGAACAGTTGATGATGCAGTTGGGGAAGCATTGGATAAGGGTGCCAAATTAATGGGTATACCTTATCCTGGAGGGGCTGAAATGGAAAGATTAGCAAAAAATGGAGACCGATCTTTTTATGATTTCCCTAAAGCTTTCCCAAAAAAATCTGACATGAAATTTAGCTTTTCAGGTTTGAAAACAAGCTTGCTTTATCGATTACAGAAAATGGCTGAAGATGAAATTTCTGAGAATTACGCAAATTTATTAGCCTCCTATCAATGGGCAGCAGTGCAACAATTAGTTCGGAAAACTAGCCAGGCATTAGAATTAAGGGAATTTAGAAGTGTTGGTTTGTCAGGAGGGGTTGCGAATAATCAATTACTCAGAGATCAAATGACTTTGATGGCTAATGACATTGGAATGCCTTTATTGTCTGCTAAGCCTAAATATACAGGTGACAATGCAACAATGATTGCTTTTGCATCTCATGTTGATTCATCCAATCTATTCGCAAACGAAGAAAACTACCTGACATTTATACCTTCATTGAGGCTTGATTGATTATCTTGCTGCCTGACTCTATTATTTAGAGTTTTGAACACTTGCTAATTTATGGAAAAAATATATCCTAAATAATATGATATCAGACCCCGAAAAAAGTAAAAAACTATCTAAAAATGAGCTGATCAAAGATAAAAGTGACTTTCTTAGAGGTACAATATTAGAGGGTTTAGAAGACTCTTCAACAGGTTCTATTTCAGCGGATGATGCTCAGTTAACCAAGTTTCATGGAACCTATTTGCAGGACAATCGGGATAAGCGAGCTGAGTTAATTAAGGAGAAGAAAGAAAAGGCTTTTTCCTTCATGATTAGAGTTAGAGTTCCTGGCGGAGTTTGTACTCCAAAACAATGGCTTGGTATTGATGAATTGTGCAATAAGTTTGGCGATCATTCTTTGAAACTCACCACCCGACAAGCATTCCAGCTTTATGGTGTGTTAAAAAAAGATCTCAAGCAAACAATGAAGGAAATAAACGATACTTTGCTTGATACATTAGCAGCCTGCGGGGATGTTAATAGAAATGTCATGTCACCAGCCAATCCTTTTGAGTCTGCTTTACACGGACAAGCACTTCAACTTGCACAAAGTATTCATGATCATCTGACTCCAAAAACTACCGCGTATGCAGAGATCTGGCTTGATGGAGAAAAGGCTATGGTGGTGGGAGAAGAGCAGGAGGAACCCATTTATGGAAAAACTTATCTTCCTAGAAAATTTAAGATAGCTGTGGCACTACCGCCAAGAAATGATGTTGATGTTTTCTCTAACTGTCTTGGGTTTGTTGGAATTTCTAACGGTCAAGAAATTATTGGCTACAATGTTTTAGTTGGAGGTGGTTTAGGAATGACCCATGGTAAAATCACCACTTTTCCCCGATTAGCTGATGTTATTGGATTTTGTAGTCCTGAACAGGCGGTTCAGGTTGCAGAAGAGGTTGTTAAAATACAAAGGGATTATGGAGATCGTTCAGATAGAAGGCATGCCCGATTGAAGTACACCATCGAGGATCGCGGGGTCGAATGGTTCAAAAGCGAACTTAACCAAAGACTGGGCTGGAATTTAGAGCCTGTGCGTGATTTTACATTCGAGTCAACCACAGATCGTTATGGATGGAATCAGGATGCTGATGGGTCTTGGACTTATGGTTTATTTTTTGAGAGTGGTCGACTAAGAGATCAATCCAAACAGGCTATTAATGAAATTGCTTCAAAGATTGATTGTGAGTTTCGCCTGACTGCAAATCAAAATCTAGTTATCGCTCGAATTTCAGAGAGTGACAAACTTTCGATCGAAAAAATTTTACAAACCCATGCTGTAAAATTACCTCAAGAATTATCTGGATTGAGATTAAATTCAATAGCGTGCACGGCTTTACCAACCTGTGGGTTAGCTTTGGCTGAGAGTGAGAGATATCTTCCAACCCTTATTGATGAATTAGACGAAATTATCGATAAACTAGGTTTGAAGAATGAATCAATTGCAATTCGTTCCACTGGTTGCCCGAATGGTTGTGGTCGACCATATCTTGGTGAGATCGGATTGGTTGGAAAGGCTCCTGGGAAATATAACTTATATCTTGGTGCCGGATTGGATGGTACTCGATTAAACAAACTTTATAAGCAGGCAATTACTCATGATGAAATTGTAAATGCATTGCGTCCGGTTCTTGAAGACTATGCCCAAAATCGTTCAGAAGGTGAACATTTTGGTTCCTTTTGCATTCGTCGAAATTATGTCAAAGAGACAAGTGAGGGTGCAGACTTTCACAATTAGAAGAAGTCTAAAATTTTTTCAATTATGGGAAGAAAATTCTCCAAGTCACTAGGGAGAAAGACCCATGGTGATCCATCATCGGTTATTTCAACATTAGACGAAGAAGAGGCATTAAATTTTTTAGAAGATTTAAAAAAAGATCCATTTTTATTAATTTTAGACCAAGTACAGGACCCGCGTAACTTGGGCGCTTGTCTTCGTTCGGCAGATGGTGCCGGAGTAAATTTGGTAGTTGTCCCCTCAGACAGATCGGCTGGTTTGACTGAGGTTGTTCGTCATGTTGCTGCTGGAGCTGCTGAATCTTTAGCAATTGCACGTGCACGTAACCTCTCTCGATTCATGAAAAGGCTCAAGGAAAGAGGAATTCACTTAGTTGGAACATCCGACCAGGCAAAGCATAGTATATTTTCCTGTAGCTTGAAAGGTCCGATCGCTTTAGTGGTTGGAGCCGAGGGAAATGGAATTCGAAGGCTTACTGCAGAAAATTGTGATGAATTGATAAATATTCCTATGGCTGGAACAATTGAATGTCTTAATGTTTCGGTTGCTACTGGGGTGTGTCTTTTTGAAATCTTCCGGCAAAGAGAGAACTTAACATGCTAATATAAATTTTCTTCTCCAATCTTTTGGAGACCAAAACTTTTTTCTGCAACTTTATCACTTTTGTTTAATTTACTAAAAACCAAAAGGAAAAGTAGAGTAAAAAGAATCGTACTGAATATAGAGTTTCGTAAAAAAAGGTAAGATGGAGCGTACCCGGGTTCTCCCCAAATCTGTGCCTGCCAAAAGCCAGCAAAGTTTTTGGTGTATGCATTATTCATAACCCATGAAAAGCTACACGTTACAATATGAAATAGTAAGGCACTTAAAATCGATCCACCCAACAATGAAGGGAGGGAAGGTCGTTTGAGAGATTTTCCAAGCAAGAAAATGACTACATATACTCCCAAGGTCACAAGACTGAACAATTCAAAAAAATTAGCACCATATCTCGGATTTAGAAAAAAATCAGATATCAGGACAGCAAGTACTGGGGCAAACCACCCTAAACGACTTTTAATTAAACAACCTGAAACTAGGAAGAGAGCTAGAACTGGAGAAAAATTGTAAAGCTCAGGGTAAGAAAAGGGAAGATATCGAGACCAGCCAACTAAAACAACTAAAAGAAAAACCCATAGGGTAGAGGGCAAAAGAGTACGAAGACTATTAAAAGATTTCATTGATATGTAAGGTAATTGAATAAGGCAAATTGTTCAACCTTTGGATTTTACTCTTTAAGTCCAAGGGTTTCAAATAATCTTAAAATTAAAGGAAATTGTTCAGCTCTTAATTTCTTTTTAGTCTCGCTAAGATTCATCATAATAGCCTTGTCAATCTCGGGAAATGTCCAAGTTTTACCGGTCCCCTTGGGGTATTCTAAGGTTATATGATTGCATACTGGTATTTTATCAGTGGGCCACTTCCCCTCAAAACCCCATGCAAATACCTTTTTTCCATTTTTTTGGACAATATCGCCAAGATTAATATAAGGACCATATGGTTTCATTCCGGTTTCTTCTTCAAATTCTCTTTTTGCAGCTTCAAAAATACTTTCATTTGCTTCAGGTTCCCCTTTGGGGATACTCCACCACCCATCATCACGATTTTTAAAAAATGGACCTCCTGGGTGTGCGATCAGAAAGGTTGGTTCTTTTCCTTTGTTCAAATTGAATAAAACTAAACCGCCACTTATCTTTTTATTCATAACAATTTGATTTATTAAAGTAAATTAGATGATTTTTTCTCCATTATAATGAGATCTTTCCACTTATTTGCCACTAATCTAAAATTTTTTTTACAGGCAATTTCTTTAAATCCAATAGATCGGTAACATTTTCTTGCGGCCAGGTTGTCACCGTATGTGTTTAGTCTAATTGTCTTTAAGAACTTTTGAGTAAAAGCCCATTTAACTATTTCATCTGTAAATTTTTTACCAATTCCTTTTTTTCTATTTTTTGCTCTAACGATGACCCTGCAAAGAATCCCACTAATTTTATTGTTTTCAATAATCTCTCCATACGCAAGTAATTCATCTGAATTTATAAAAGCGAATGGATAAAGATCTTTTCTTTGAAGATGAATAAAAAAAATATCTTTGTTCAGTCCTTCTTGAAATGTGTTGCCCGCCCAAAATTGTTGTTCTTCATAATTATTAACCCAGGAAAGCAATTCGTTAGTTTTTTCAAATGGGAAAGGAACAATTTTCAATTTTTTAACAGTTATATCTATGGAATACGTAAATCTTTATTCTTAGCTTTAAGCAATTCTGCAGGTCCAGGTTTAAGGCGGGATACTGGATTTAGATTTGGTTTATAAATACCTTTTGTGGAGGAGAGAATCTCTCGTCCTTTTTTGTCATGAATATTTGCTTTATCGAACTCTGCTTTGTTTAAGTAAATGATAGACATCGCAGCATGAGTCGCACCTACATCTGTATGAACTTCTCCAAAATTACTTTCTCTGATTTGAAGTGCTTTTTCAAGATGCTTCAGTGCTTCATCATGTTTTTCCAGCCCTTCCAAAGAGAGAGCAAGTCCCTCGTAACAGTCTGCTAAACCGGAATGATTTGCACCAATGATGGGAAGTTGTTTCTGAAGCAAGTCACGAAAGGAGTTTTCTGCTTTTTTAAAATTATTTTTAGACTCCTGAATGAAGGCAAGGTTGGTTTCTATGGAAAAAATATCGGGATGGTTGGCACCCACGGCAGGTAATAAAATTTTCTTTCCCTTTTCATAGGCCTCCTGGGCTTGTTCATTTTCTCCGAGATAATACAACGCAACGCCCAAATTATTCCATGCGACTCCAACATCCCTGTGCCGATTGCCTTGAAAGGGAAGTCTGCCCTTAATTACTTGTTTATACAAAGTTACAGCATCTTCATATTTTGATTTTTTACATAAATTATCTGCTTCCCGGTGAAAAGTGGCCCAGTCTCCCAAAGTTTTGGTTTGTGCTGTTAGAAAATTGGAGAGGAAAAGGGAAAGACATGTTGAAAGAAAAATTTTCATATTAAATTTAGATATGGGTAGCTCAGGATTAAAGGAATAAAAGGATAAATTCAACTTTTGATGAAATTCTTTTGCCATTCAATAAGGAATCTTTTTCATAAACTAATTATAACTTTTTTAACTATAATATAATTATGAAGAAAAAAAATAAATGGGTAATGGGATTGATCATAATGTTTTCAACATCGCTTTTCATGGGAGCTTTGATTAACAAATCGGAAGCATCACTTAGCGTTATCAAAGCTGGTGTTGATGAAAAAGGTAATCCTCTTTGTGTAAATAAAAGTCAAGTGTACTTGTTTAAAAAAGATCAGGCCGGTAATAAAATTATATTCTATTACCATGATGCCAAAAGTAGTGATGCATCCATAACTAAATCCTTTCCTGATTCTGAAAGTTTGGATTCTTACTGGGATGAATTATTGAGAAAGTGGTAACTGTAAGAATTGTATACTTAATCGCTGACCAGCAAATACCTCTTAAATTATACATTTCGTCTACATTTGAATAATTGGCACTGATTATGCAACTTCCATGAATGAGGAAAGGGTTTCATGGACTAAACCATGTAGGCACGCGTCAGAGGAAGGCGCGTGCCTTTTTAGTATTCGAGTTCACCCATATTTTCCCAGTAATCCTTAATTCGTACTCCACCCTTGTTATCCATAGGTAGAACTTGGCAGACCTTTGCATGCTCTGGTCCAACAATAAATCGGATAACCTGACCATAAGAATCTATTTTTCTTGGTAATCCATCCCTTCCCTTGATAGCAACACATTCGATTAGATCTTTTCCATTATATCCTTTTTCATTTGAATCTGTGTAAAGTCCATCCGGGTGAACGAAACTGATTATTCTTCCGTATCTGACCTTTCCATATCTGTTGTGCTTGATAATGTCACTTACTTGGAAAGTTCTTTTTTTGTTATATTTCCATTCATTTAACCTTTTGCATCTGTTCTCGGGAATACGAAAGAATTTCAATTCTAGATTTCCTTTTCTGATAGGTGATAAGTCATGGTGACTTAATTGCATTAATTCAAGTGTCCTGTTTCTACCTTCCTGCACCAAAACAACCTCACCTATCCTTTTCTTTTTACCTTTTGCAATTTTTTCAATTACCCGATCGCCAATTTCTAAATTTCTAAATTTTTTTTGCTTCATGTAAATTTTTATCAACTAATATATTTAATGTAAGTACATAAATATACTAATCTACTTTTGATATGATTGCAAAATTTGAATTTTGAAATTTAGAATTTTGTTCCTAGCCTCGGAATAAAGAAATTATTTTTCTAGGATCCAAATATTACGGAATTGAAGAGGATTTCCGTGTCCTTGTAATTTAATTGAACCGGATGTACCCTCCGCATCTGGACGTGAACCACCTGTTTTACGAGGAATTTCGAATTGGTCGTGGATAACAATTCCATTCAACCTTACGGTAATTCGAGCATTCTTAATTTTCTCACCATCTTTGACGACAGCATTGCTAAAATCGACATCGTAGGTCTGCCAAGAAAGGGGAGGGAAACAGGCATTTATATCCGAGTTTTTAATTGAGTAAATTCCTCCGCATTCATTATTCAGACCTTCAAGTCCAAAAGAATCCAAGATTTGATTTTCATACATATCTATATTATACAAACCACTGTTTCCTCTTCCCTGCCCGCGGGCAGCAGGTCTGTAGGGAAGCATGAATTCCAGATGAAGTTTGTAATTCGAAAATTTTCGGACTGAACGAATATCTTTTCCGTCGGTATTTAAAAGTTTAGTTGATTTATCAAGTCGTCCTCCCTGCCATTCTTTTTTGTTGCTTCCGTTAAAAAGTACAATTGCACCTTTGGGTGCTTTCTTACCAAGTGTTGGGCTTTTACGGACAACTTTGTTTAGGACATGACTTTTTTCATTCTTTTTGATGAATAATTTATCTGATTGTATTGATCCGTTATATAGCAGATGACCTTTGGGGGGGAATTCTCGGGTTGCGGAAAACTGGTCGGCGGATTGTGCTAGGTATTTACGTTTACCAATTGCTGGGGTCAGCTTTACCTCACTTCCAATAAGCTTGCCATCTAGTAAGCTTCGATTTTCCCCATCCCATCCAGTTCCAGGAAGCCCACCCTTATAGAGGACTACATGGAATGCACCTTTGTCTAATCCAATCACTTGTGCACCGAAATTATTATTTGAATATTCTCCTTGGAACTTAAAATCTTCAGGAATTTGAGGGTCTTTTATCGAAGTGTATGTTCCTTGGAAGGATTTTGGTGCACTCCAGAGCGAGATAATGGAAAACAAAGGTAAAAAGAAGAAAGAAAAGATTTTCATATTTTTAAATTGAGAAAAGATTTCTTTCGAATCAAGAAACAAAGTGTCTATTTTTTTTAAATTTTTACTAATGATTGACAAAAAAGCCTGATAAATTCTGATTGAATTAATGCACTTCTCAAATTTTTGGCGACCGTCTTTTGTTTTTCTATTCTTGTGCATTTTTGATAAATCGTTTGGTGAGCAAGAAGTTGATTTTAACAACACACAAGTTGATTCTACCAATCTTAAAGGTGCCATAGAACTTAATAATTTACAGAACCGAAATGGATCTTGGTTCTCTCCCAATTCTGAGAAGCCATTTTCAGGTTTTGTTAAGCAAGAATATGAAAATACTCAGGTGAAATATTTTATTCGTTTTTCGCTGGGCAAAATGGATCAGATAAGTTTTTGGAAAGAGAATGGAATCCCAGTCTATTCAGTTGAAATTATTCCTGGAAGTATGTACCCAAAATCAATTCCCTTAAAAATGGAGGAATTAGACGGAAATAAATTTCATGGTCTTGCACGCTTTTGGTTCCCGAGTGGTCATGCCATGCTGGAAGCTAGGTATTCCTTTGGTAAAAGGAATGGAGTTATGCGTGCTTGGTACGAAAATGGAAATCAAAAAGTAGAAGAGAATTATAAGGATGGTTTGAAAGATGGAAATGCACGGTCATGGTACGAAAATGGAAAGAAGTGGATGAATTATACCCATTGGCAAGATAAGCGGGATGGACCACTTATTTGGTGGTATGAAAACGGACAAAAGAGGCAGGAGGGAAATTATAAAGGAGGTGTACGATTTGGGGAGTGGACATATTACAAGGAGAACGGCTCTCTTTTATATCGTAAAATTTTCCGCGATGGAGAAGCAATCTTAACGAAATACGATGACGGTTCTGAAGATAAAGAATAAAAAGGCAGAACGGTTCGGTCACCAGGGGAGAATTTCCATTCGTAAAAGAACAGAGCCCAACCATAGGACGATAATTAAGTATGCAAGAGCCCAACCTTTTGATAATGGGAAAAGCTTATGGATAGATGGCAAATTTTCTTCATACCAATTTAAATAAAGGAAGGTAAGCACACATACCCCGATTGCATCCAAGGCAACGGCATACCATAAAATTGCTTCCCAATTAATATTCATCCAGATGATCAAAAGATAAAAAAGAAATGTCCGAAGCAAACCCAAATTACAAATGTCATGATTATGATATGCTCATTCGTAGGTGGAAAAAAATATGTAAACTTTCCAATCTTAATTTTCATGAGGTTGAAAACATGGATGGATACCCTTGTTATGAAATTTGTTCTTCTTTAACAGATACTCAAAATATTAATTATATCTCGGCCGGTATTCATGGAGACGAACCAGCTTCATCCGCCGGATTACTTCGATGGGCGGAAAACAGTCTTTCTTTTTTACAAAAAAAATCGTTTTTGATTTATCCCTGTTTAAACCCTTGGGCTTTGGTAAATAATTGCAGATTCAATTTGAATGGAAAAGATTTGAATAGGATATGGGATAATTCTGAAAATCCTTTTATTAAGTACATAATTAAGAGGACACAGAATCTTAGCTTTCAATTGGTTTTAAACTTGCATGAAGATTATGATGGAGAAGGCATTTATCTATATCAACCCAGTCGTGGGGGCAGACCGGATGCAAATGCTAAACATATTTTGGAATCAGCTTCCAAATTTATTTCCACTGACCCAAGGAAAAAAATTGATGGTAGAAAAGCAACGGATGGAATAATTCGCCCTAGACCCTCCAAGCCTCCCGAAGATGGTTTTCCTGAGGCATTACATTTTTATCTAAATCATAAATGCCCGACTTTTACCATCGAAACACCTTCCGAATTTGATCTTCAACTACGTATTGAAGCACAAAAGGCCATGATTCAGAAAGCTTTGAGCCTGTATTAATTAACCAGTTGGAGTCTTTGTTTAATGCATAAAATTTAACTTGCACTAATATTTTACCAGATAATAAATTTAACTTATGAAATTAGAAAATTTTACTCTTCTTTTACTATCATATGTTTATGCTTTTACTTTTAGTTTAGATGGAGGATCCAATTTTCGTAGAATTGGAGCGGGTGGTGCCACTTTTTTCGTCTGATCCCTTTTCTGCAAATTCTAACAATCCAAGAAAATTCTTTAATGTTGCTCGGATGAGAGGTTGAAGTAAGGACTCTCGGAAATTGATCAAATTATTTGAATTGGTTAAAGAACAAAGAAAAATTGAACAAAAAAAGATAGATCAAGAAAATATAACTAGAATTCAAGCCGCTTTACCAAAACAGTTTAAGTTTCAAATTGTTCAACATATAAGTGATAAACAAAGATTTATTGGACGCTTTGGTGATGATTATTATGCCCTGTTCTTCCCTGAACCTAGGGATCTGGTTGACAAAGATTTTGTTTCTCTTGATGAAAGATTAATTTCCAATGGAGGTTCCTTTGAATACTTCAGCAATAACCCAGCATTTGACACTGCTGTATCAGGAAAAAGAACTATTCGTGTGGTTAAAGTCTTAAGAGAGGATGAGATGAATCAACGAATTAATGTCCCAGAACTGATTGATCAAATTGATGAACTTACTAAGGAAGAATTTTTAAGAGTTCTCAAAAGTGGTGAAAATTTCAATGTTACCATGCTCGATGAAGTAGTTTGTGGAAGTTGTGTTGGCGGATACCGAGTAATCAAAACTTCTTCCTTGCAGCGTGATCGTATACGTTGCCGAGTATGTTCAGCTAAGGGTAAGGTGCTAAAAGAAGTTGATTTTAGCATTATATGGGATTTGTCACTTATAGATGTTGAAGGAAGGGAGTAGTTATTTTTGAGGAATTCTTCCAAATGAATCTGTAAGAAATTTTGCTTGTGGGTAGAGAATAGCATTCCATAAAAAATTTCCTAAAACAGATAAATCATTATGTAAGAGGTGGTCGACAATTTTGGGCGAATTCCTTGACTGTTCATTTCTAAATAATAGGTATTTTTATATATGATATTATTAGCAGGTGCTGTATTGGGTTTTATTTCGGTGGCGTTTGGTGCTTATTCAGAACATGCACTCCGTGAAAATGTAAGTGGTGAAGAATTTCGTTTTTTAATGACTGCTATTCGATACAACCAAGTAAACGCGGTTATTATATGTTCGATCGGAATGGCTATCTTCGGGCAAAACAGAATTTCTTCCATATCCCAGTTTAGATGGACTGGCATTTTGTTTATTTTGGGAACAATTTTGTTCAGTTTTAGTATCTATCTATCGGTTTCATTCAATATGCCCAGTCTTGTTTATGTAACTCCTTTTGGTGGAATAATTATGATGATATCTTGGCTTTTATTAGCTGTTTCTGCNCTTAAGTTCTTGAAAGTNCAAAAGAGTGTTTAAGTTTAAATTCTTAATTACCTTTGNAGCAGTTNATNGAAAGAGAGCNCTNTATGCTAATNGAAATCAGTTTTCTTTTGATACTCTATCTAGCCCCTNCAAANGAAGAGNTAATTTAATTACAGGTAAGAACTCTGTTACCGGGAGGTATTATGACATTCAGATTTTAGANGACCTTCNGATCTACGATTGTATCTTAACGCGGAAAAAGTTCTGGCTCTGTATAACATGGGGCAGAAGAGTTAAAGTTTTGCCTGAATTTTAAATCCGGCTTGCGGAGAAATTATCTCTGCTATGCAATTTAGGATTATGAAAATACTGTTTTTCTTTTCTTTTCTATTTTCGTTTTTTCTTTGTGCGAAGGAAAAACAAGGGGCTTTTATCGATGGGTTTTCAAGGCCGGGTTGGGAGACCCTTAAAAAAAGGATTTTGCTCAGGTAAATTGTGATCCCGATACCTTTCAATTTGGTGAAGAAGCTGGTATTTTGCATTGTACTGGAAATCCATTTGGTGGATTACGATCTGTCAAAATATACAAGAATTTCGAAATGGTTTTGGAATGGAGGGACAATAAATATTCCGGAAATGCAGGAATCTTTATTTGGTGTCCTCGTAAGGTTCTCGATACTTTACCCCGGGGACGATTACCTCAGGGAATTGAAATCCAAATTTTGGATCTTGGATATGAAGAAAATTTTTTGAAAAATAAAAAGAAGCGATCCGATTGGTTCACCAGTCATGGCGATGTATTTCCTGTAGGCGTTGGGAGAATGAAGGCAATGAATCCGCAAATGACTTACACCGAGAATGGAGATACTTGTAAAGTGGGTAAGCCAAATAGTGCCCGTTCTTTTCCTACCAAAAGGTTGACCCGTCCGAATGGAGAGTGGAATCATTATTATGTTCGGGCGATTAATGGTGAAGTTCGTCTATGGGTAAACGGCGAAGAAGTATCAGGTGGATACGAATGTAAACCAAGCGAGGGGCACTTGGTTATGGAATCTGAAGGAGCGCCAGTAGATTTCCGTGGGATGTGCTTGCGTGTACTTCTTTAAAATAAGAGTTTTAAGCTATTATATAACTATGAATAAATTATCGACTACTTCTTTTCTTATTCTTTTTTCGATTTCTTGTGCTTTTGGTGATAATTGGCCTAGTTGGCGGGGGGCGGATGCTTCTGGTTCGATTGATCGAGGCTATTATCCACCTGAATTGAATTTACAAAAGAATCTATTATGGAAAGCTCCGTTGCCCGATAAGGGATGTTCCACTCCGATTGTTTGGAATGATTCCATTCTTTTAACCAGTCCAATAAAGGGCGAGGATGCGGTGATTAGTTTCTCCATCAACGGAGAGATGAACTGGCAGACTAAAATTGGTCCTGAAAGAAAGGGACGGCACTTGAATGGGTCGGGCAGTAATCCTTCAGTAGTTACGAATGGAAAGAACCTCTATGCTCTTTTTAAGAGTGGTAATTTAGCCTGTCTTGATTTTAGTGGCAAAATCATTTGGAAGAAGGATTTGTCAAGCTATGGTAAAGACACCCTTTATTGGGATTTTGGAACATCTCCTGTTCTTACAAGTAAGCATTTAATTGTAGCCCTAATGAGGAAGGGAAATTCGTGGCTTCTTGCTTTTGATCCAGAAAATGGAAAAGTGGCATGGAAAAAAGAACGAAATTATCAGACTCCCCCAGAATGTGATCACAGTTATGCCACGCCCACTTTGGTTAAACACGAGGGGAAGGAAGCCATTCTAGTCTGGGGGGCAGAGAGATTATCTGTTCATTCAGCAAAGGATGGAGAGATGCATTGGGTATCGACTGGATTTAATCCCAAACAAAAGAAGAACTGGGTGGTGGTCGGTTCTCAGGTAGTGGTAGGAGACATTGCGATTGTTCCCTATGGCCGGGGTACACATATGAAAGGTATTCGCATGGGTGGAAAAGGTGATGTTACTGAATCCCATCTACTTTGGACACGTACGGACACCGGTTGTTTTGTTCCGAGTCCAGCGGTGGCAAAGGGTAAAGTCTATATTCTAAGAGATCGGGGAGAAGTTCATTGCATTGATCCGAAAACAGGGAATAGTCATTGGGAAGATGCTTTCCCACGGACAAGTTCAAGTTATTACGGATCTCCCACCATCGCGGGTAATATACTCTATGCCCCAAGAGAGGATGGGGTTATTCTTCTAGCGGATATTTCAAATGGATTTAATTATCTTGGAGAATTTGATATGGGTGAACGGGTGATTGCTTCACCGGTACCAGTTAATGATCAAATTCTAATACGTGGAGAGAAGAATCTTTTCTGCTTTGGGGGCTGAAAGGATTTTGGTGCGGACAAAAAGTTCATATGATAGCCGAAAAATTATCGAGTTTGACCTCAAAAAAGGATCTAGCATTATAAGATAGAACAGAGCTAATAGATCAGATTCACCTTAAATACCAAAGATTCAGAGCAGGCATTCCCTGATGAAGACGAGTATTTTTATTAGAACGTGGTGAAGAAGGCTCGGAAGATTTGCTTGGATATAATAATTCGATCGTTTTTTCTGCCGACTTAGGCGAAACAGAGGGTGGCACTTCGAATTCAACCAATTCCTCAACCACCGGAACTGGTTCCAACACAAGTTTATCATCATCTTCTGTTGAATTCTTCGGCTCGTTGGAATGTCTCCAAACTTTGGGTGAAGTAAGAGTCTTCTTTTTTAGCACTACCTTAGGTACAGCTGCTTCAGGTATTTTCAATCCTTCTTTTTCTACCTGCGTAGTAACCCTATCAGAATCATTGGAATCAACTGTTTTAATTTCGATCGAATCTTTCTTCGTGATTTGATTAATAGAGTCTTCTGCACATCCCAAAATGATGAATGTGAACAAACAATAGGTTACCCTAAACAGCATCACTTATAATAGATTAGTTTTTTAGTATGGTCAAATTAGTTTGGATTTTCCTATGTTCATCCTGATACGAGCGTCCTAATGGAGGCGATTAGACTGTTATCGGATTCTTATGGTTGCCAGGATTAAAGGTTCAGTTTTGAGACCATTTTCTTAACTACTCTAAAGTTTTTCATCCACAACATCTTCCGTGTATTTTTAACCTTTCATTGTGGCAGTTCAAGAATAGTCTCTAATTCTTAATAGCAGGATTAAGGGTAGAAAGTAGTAAATAAGAAGCTATTTAAACAATATCTTTGCTACCTTGCTGTAATTGTACATAAATATTAGAAAATTAGTTCAAAAACTCACGACATTGATAGTAAAGCAGTACAAACTCTATCTGGCAAACTTACTCAAGACGGTCCTCGCAGGTGCTCTGCTTGGGCTGACCGGGTTGTCCTTTCTTGACGCCCAGACTACGCTCAGCAATTCCAACTTCCAAAGTGCAGTGAATATGTGGTTCGGTGACGAGGCCAATGCCACCGCGACCTACGGGCATATCAAAGACTGGAATGTGACAGGGGT
>NZKY01000105.1 GCA_002694035.1 Opitutia bacterium | reverse complement strand
AAATCCAGTTGGAGCAATTAGCATTGCAGGGCTTCAGTTAGATTCTACGAAAGATTTATTCATCGAGAATAATATAAACCATTTACTCAATACAACAGCTCAGTTAGGGCCAGTACTTTCTATTCTTGGATCTTGTGAAAACAATTAAAGGAGTAATTTATGAGATTTGGCTACCAGGGAATCTTGCCAGCAATGCAGTGCCCAATGAAAGAAAATTTTGAAATTGACTATGAAGAACTTCAGAGATTTGCAAACTGGCTCATAAGTTTTGAGGGAGTAAATGGCTTGGTGACAAATGGTCATACAGGAGAAATTTTTTCATTGTCACCAAAAGAAAGGGCAGAAGTAACAAGAGCAGTTGTTGAAGCTGTGGATGGAAAAGTGCCTGTGGTTTCTGGAATTGCTGTGGAGGGTATTCAGGAGGGAATTGAACAAGCTGGAATGCTAAAAGAGGCTGGGGCAGATGGTTTGTTAGTAATGCCGTTTCATCATTGGTTGAGATTTGGTTTTTCTGATGACCATGCAATTGAGTATTTTTCTGAACTCGGAGAAACAAGTGATCTAAATTTAGTTGCCCATATTTATCCAGCTTGGACAAAAGCCAATTATAGTTCTGGTTTATTGGGAGAGCTTTCTAAACTCGAGTGGGTAACAACAATTAAATTAGGCACTCGGGAGATGTCACAATATGCGAGAGATATTAAAGCTATTAGAGAAAATGGGGAAGGAGTTACAATTCTAACCTGTCATGATGAATATCTACTTGCTTCTATGGTTCAGGGCGTTGATGGTGCTTTAGTAGGTTTTGCGTCATTTATACCAGATAAAATAACTGAACTTTACGAATGCGTAAAAGCGGGTGATTTAAAAGGAGCTCAAGCAATTCAAGAATGGATTCTCCCTTTAAAAGAAGCAGTTTATGCTAGCGGAGAGCCCTCGGGAGAGGCCCATGCAAGAATGAAAACAGCGATGTATTTGTCTGGTAGATTAAAATATGATGCAGTCAGAAAGCCAATTAAAAAACCTGAAGGAGCGGCGTATCAAAAAATTCAATCTGCTGTAAAAGGAGCAGGTTTTTAATGGAGAAAATAATGAGATCAAAACAAGTTATCAGACCGCCATAGAATCACTAGACATTTTGTAAATAGTAGGCTTTACGGGATCTTTCAAAAGTTAATTAAGAAAGAGGATATATGAAAAAATTTAGCTTATTCATGGTGGCAATTTCATTGGCAGCTGGACAAGTTTTTGCGGGAGGTCACAAAGCTCTCCCAAGCGATGCAGCTGAAGAACAAATTTTAAGAATTGCCACATCTTCAGCAGGTGAAAATTCCTTCATCTTTACGGGATTAAGTGGTGGTGGTGATCATCAAAACTGGCAATCCTTTCTGTGGGTGCCCCCAATGTACTTTGATGAAAACAAAGAACTTCAGCCGGGAGTTTTCACCAAATGGGAGTCAAATTCTGAATTTACAGAATGGACTTTCAGCATAGATCCAAGAGCAAAGTTTTCTGATGGTTCAAAACTTACTGCCCAAGATGCAAAAGATACTTGGGAAGCCATGGCAAATCCTGATTCTCGGAACGGAAGGATCGTAGGTTACATTGGTAACGTACAGGGGTTTGAAGATGCGAGAGAGAAAAAGACTGACACAATTTCAGGTCTCATAGCCGAAGGTTCAACCCTCAGAGTCAAACTCAAGAATCCTGACCCAATCTTTCATTGGCGAATTTCCACTGCACATATGAATGTGGTGAAGGGCAGTCAGGCAAAGTCAGGGTTTGATTATTGGAAACCTGAGAATAATCCAGCATTTTCAGGACCGTATGTATTAAGTCAGTATAATCCTGATCAAAACACAGCAACCTTCACCCCAAATGATAATTGGTGGATGGATGAAGGTCCATACTTAGAAAAGATCACATTCCAGTTCGTAAATGATGGNGACACGCTGGCAGCGATGTTCCAAAACGAACAAATCGATCTTTCCATGCAGCAACCCTCACCGATCCTNAAAAAGATCATGCCTGATGTTTTTGAACCTGCCCCAAGAATTGGTTTCAATTCATTCTGGTTCAATGTAAGTGCAGCGCCAACTGATGACCCAATGGTGCGCAAAGCTCTTGTTATGGCAATTGATCCCAAGGAGATCTATAAAGCTGCATTCCCGAAGTCACAGTTTGAATCAGTGATGCCAAGGCAATTCATGGATCCAAATCTTCAGTGCTATGATGACAGCATAGTTTATTATGATTACGATCCAGAGGGCGCTAAAGCAGCTTTGGCAGCATCCAGTTATGGTGGACCAGGGAATTTGCCTAAACTTCGTGTGACCCCTCGTGCTACATGGCCACCTCTGAAAAGAGGGATGGAATACGCTATGGAACAATGGAGAACTGTGTTAGGCATCCAAAATGTTGAATTTAAGGATAAACCACAAAACTTTGGAAGTGATGAAGCGAAAGTGAACGTTTCCAGGGATGATGTTGCTGCGAGATTTCCAGATCCAGCAGTTTATGTCTTCAAAGGAACTCATTCTACGGGACCAATTGCCAGTGGTTCAATGATGAGAGCCTACAAGAACGAAAAGATAGACATGTTGCTGGATGAGGCAATGATGGTGGAACCATCTCATCCAAAGCGTTGTGCCCTTGCACATGAAGCACAAAGACTATTCCTCAATGACTGGCCAATGATCATTCTCGGAAAGCCTTTGGAGAGTATCAACAGAAGAGGATACGTAAAGAATGTCTTTAGCGGTCCTGATATCGCAAGACACGCACCCTGGAAAATTTATATTTCGAAATAATATTTTCCAGACTCACAGTAACTAAATTTACTAAATTTTTAACCCTAACTAGGCCGTCCTTGACGGCCTTTTTTTATGATATCTTTTCTTTCAATAAGAATTTTTCGATGGATATCGGGCTTACTACTAGTTTTACTAGTAAGCTATGCAATGATGTTTTATGGAGGAGGTGATCCAATTAAACAAATGTTTCTCGATGAGTTAGGGAATACACAGTATCTTGATCAAAAAATGATTGACAGTGAGAGAGAAAAATATGGTTTGAATGATCCGTTTTTGGTGCAATTTAAAAACTATCTTTTCAATATCACTCAAGGTGATTGGGGGACTTCTTACCGGGCTCAGCGACCTGTTTTAGACATGATAAAGCCTAGATTGTGGATTTCGATTCAGCTAGGTTTTGCGGCTACTATTTTTATGGCATTAGTTGGTATACCATTGGGGATAATAGCTGCATTATATCATAACAAATGGATTGATTTAACTATTGTGGGTACAATTGTAACAATAAATGCTATTCCAATTTTTGTGACTGGACCACTGTTATTACTCTTTTTTGTCTTGGTTGTACCAATAATGAATGTTCCATATGGATGGAATGGTTTATTTGATTCTCAGGTGATTTTACCTATCGTTGTTATCGCAATTTCTACACTACCAATTGTTCTACGCCAAACAAGAACTTCAGTTTTGGAAATTAAGAATGAAGATTACATCAGAACAGCAAGAGCAAAAGGTCTAACGGAAAGAAAAATTATACTTAAACATGTATTAAGGCCTGCACTTACACCAGTCATTACCTCTTTAGGCCTCGTAATGATTACTCTGGTAAATGGGGCATTGTTCGTAGAGTTAATCTTCAATATTCCTGGTTTTGGCAAAATGACGATAGATGCAATACGAGACGTTGATCACCCTTTAATAATGTCAACCGTTCTTGTTGGCACACTAGTAGTGATGGGAAGTAACCTCATCGTAGATCTGATCTACTTTATCTTAGATCCAAGAATCAATAATTAATTTGATGCAAACTACAAAAAGTCTAACTCAGTTAGCGTTAGCAAGGCTTGCAAAAAATTATCTTGCACAGATTGGGTTCTTGATTGTTGTGTTGTTCCTCCTGATTGCTATTTTTGGACCTCTCATAGCACCATATGATTTCTTATCACAAAACATAGATAGAGCTCTTGAAGAGCCAAGTTTAGATCACCTGATGGGAACAGACCCAATGGGCAGAGACATATTTAGCCGAATGATTTTTGGAGCGCGTACGGCAGCAATTGTTGCATTTACCACCACAATTATTAGTCTCATTTTAGGAATCATCATTGGAACAATTGCAGGATTCTCAGGTGGAAAGATAGATTCTATTCTCATGTGGTTTACAGATGTGACAATGTCAGTGCCAGGGCTATTGCTAGCGATTCTGATTAATGCCTCAATTAAACCTCCAATTTCAAACTTTTTTGATTCCTTATATCAAACAACAAAAAATCCATTTTTTCTAAATACTTATTTAATTGATTTTGTCATTGTCTTTGGTGC
>NZKY01000104.1 GCA_002694035.1 Opitutia bacterium | reverse complement strand
TCCTTGAACAACTTTTATAAAATTTTCATCTATTGTTTGATATAAACAATCAATTGTATCATCAAATCTTATCAGTTGAGATAGAAAATCGATAGGAGCCCCTCTCAAACCAATATGTTTACTTAGTAAGGAATTTCCAGCTAAGTATGCTTCCTGTATAGTTTCAAAATCGTCTTCAGAATGAGCCCAGGCCAATCCGTAAGCTAATTCAGCATCGGTTTTTGCATAAATATGAGGAACTCCAAAAGAGTCTCGTACAATTTCGATATTATTTACATCAATTATTTGAGCATTTAATAGAAAAGCATTTATCAGTAAAGAAGCTATTAAAAGTTTCGATTTTGCCATGACTTTAATATAACAAAAACCCCGCCATAGGGCGGGTTTTTCAAATAAATTATCTAATAATTTCTAAAAACTAATAACCTGCATTTTGTACAATGTTAGGGTTAGCATTTCTTTCAGATATAGAAATTGGATAAGCATATCTATATGATCCAAATTGTGGTGGTGTACCATCTTTGTCATCATTTAATTGCTTAAGTGAGTTAATTAAAGGCATGCTCTGACCAGTTCTTGCTAGATCATAAAATCTCAAACCTTCAGCATAAAACTCTTTTCTTCTTTCTAAAAGAATATTATCTAATGTTGCAGTCGTGTAAGGTGTTCCACCTCTAAGTCCTGGAACATTATTCAAGTAAGTTAATGCACCTGCTGCATTACCAGCACGTAATAGTGCCTCAGCATATATTAAATGCATTTCTTCAACTCTAATAATAGTTATGTTATCAGTTCCGTTTGCTGTTGGATACTTACCAATAACTGTTGGTTCTCCTTGTTGAATACCAATCATACCGTTAACAGTAAATCTCACATCAGTTGCAGCATCTGCAGCAAAGATGTCATATAGGTCATCTCCACAAGCAGCACAGTCATCACCAGTCAAAATTCTGTAATATCCATAACTTGTTCCTCTGAAACTATATGCTAATCCATTAATACTTGGATTGTCAGTTCCAGTGGCTTCTAGTTCAAACAGTGAATTTGACGCATTATCTGTGTAATATGATGCTTTGAAAGCAGCAGCTGATACAGGAGTTGCAGATGAGTTATCTATAACCCACTTAGCAGCAGCGCCAGCAGTAGAATAGAAACTACTATCTACAGCACCAAAGTAAAGTGCAGCTCTAGCCATTAAAGCATATGCAGCAGCAGCAGACATATAGCTTGAATCTTGGTTTAATGCACCATTACTCATCAATGCAATTCCTCCTTGGAAATCACTCATAATATCAGTAACATTTGATAAAACCGTATCTCTAGCTGGAGTTAGATTTGCTGGGTCCTTATATGTTTTTACATAAGGAACTCCCAAAGAATTTGCTCCACCTTGACCATCTACAAAATGTTGTCCATAATTTCTGAGCAAGTCAAAGTGACACAGAGCTCTGATTGCATGAGCTTGACCAACAATGTAATCAATCTCTGCTGGATTTCCCTCAAGGCTAGCATGATCTGCACCAATTACAATATTTGTAATTGCAATGACACCATAAATTGTTCCCCATGGTCCGTAACCATCAGGACTATGATCCATACTTGTAGCAGTTCCTCTTCCCGAATTAACATTAGAATACATATTATCTGTACGAGCGTCACCCATAGCTATGAATTCTCTCATATAATAATTAGTACTTGTCATTCTATTATACGCGCTGTTGAGAACTGATCTCAAATCATCAGCACTTTGAATTCCAGTTACTGTATCCTTGTCCATAGCCAATGTTGGCTCTAGATCTTCATCTCCACACGATACGATCAGTAAACTTGCGAAGATTAAACTGTATAATTTAAATAAATTTTTCATATTCATAATAATTAAAATGATAAGTTAACACCAAGAGCCCAAATCTTTGGAATTGGATTCCATAATTGCCATTGTCCATTGTTAACATTTACTTCAGGTTCAAAAATTACATCTTCGTCGAATGCATATGTCCAAATGTTTGTACCCTTNACATAAACGCTTAATCTGTCCAATCCTAATTCTCCAATCATATCTGATGGGAAATTATAGTTAACTGTCAAATCTCTAAGTCTAACAAAATCACCATCGTGAAGGTGCATCGTAGAGTGATTTGATCCAGTGGTAGTCATACTACTTGACCATCTCATTCTAGGGATGTTNGTAACATCACCTGGGTTTTGCCATCTATTCATCAACTCAGTTGTACCCTGATAAAACAGCGTAGATAACTGACCTGGCTGCATAAAGTAACGAGCCCATTGCTCATAAATTTTATGACCTCCAACGTATGTGAAGTTTGAATCAATAGATAAACCTTTGAACTTAAATCTNAAACCAAGNGCTCCAACTGTTGTTGGTATTCTCGTTCCAGAAAAAGCTTGCTGAGCAGCATTATAGCTTTCAGTTTCTTCAAAGCTTACAGGTGCATCTACTCCATCTCCACCAATATACCAGAATGCATTTCCAGTATCTGGTCTAACTCCACCAAACTGACGTAAATAATATTCGTAGATTGGTCTTCCTACTCTTGTTGCTGTGTAGAATCCATCTANATTGATATCTTCNCCGTCAGCAGTTTGNGCAAGTTTTAAAACTTCGTTGTCATTTGTAGATACGTTTCCGTATATATCAAACTCAAAGTCACCAGCTTTAATAACAGTAGCATCCAATTCAACTTCAATACCCTTATTTCTAACATCACCTACGTTTTGTGTTTGTGACGAGTGACCAGTTGTCAATGATAAAGGAACTCCTTGAAGAAGGTCTTTGGTGTCTCTTTGGTAATAACCAACAGAACCTGTTACTCTGTTATTAAATANACCAAAGTCTAAAGCAACATCGAGTTTTTCTGATTTTTCCCAAGAAATGATAGCATTACCAAATGATGTTGGGAATACTGCACCTTGGCTATCGTAGTCACCACTATAACCAAACAGTGATTGATACTGGTTTAANCCAATATTTTGATCACCAGCTTCACCCCACGATGCTCTTAATTTTAAATTATTCACNACTGAATTATCNGCNANGAANTTTTCATTTGAAATGTTCCAAGCNACTCCATAAGAGAAGAAATTACCGAATCGGTAACCAGATGCGAATCTAGATGAACCGTCATTTCTCCAGGTAAAGTTAAAGATATATTTATCTTGGAATGAGTAGTTTGCCACACCTAAATAAGATAAAACTTTCCAGTCTGAAAAAGAACCGGCTGCATCTCTGTTAGCAGGAAAACTTGATACATAAAACAATTGATCAGCTGCAGGAGCTTCACCATATGCATACATGTAATGGTTTTTATTTTTTTGGAATGATTGTCCAAGAACAACAGAAATGAAATGATCATTATCACCAAGAACNGTATTATACTCTAGTCTATTAATAGTAGACCAAGTAAATCTTCTTGTAACATCTTGTTCNGCNAGACCACCTTCACCAACACCATCACCCTCGATTGGGTTCTGATAGTCATGTGTTGCGTTTAAAACAAAGTCTAATGCAAATGTAGTCTTGAACTTAAGTCCATCAACAGGCAGATCTAAAGTCAAAGAACTGTTAGATAATGCTCTAGTCACATCACTGTCATATATATTGTTTTCTAAAAGATAAAGTGTGTGATGCATAGAAGCNGGGTGAGGAACCAAGTATGAACCATCAGGGTTGAATGCTGCTTCTGTCATTGGCATGAAAAACTTTGTAAGGTTNGGATTTCCAAAGTANGCTGTACTTTCCAATTGACCCAATTGTTTTCCATTGGATACCAAATTATTTGTTTGAATTGTTGCTGCACCAAATTTTCTTGTGTATGANACAGATCCACTTATTGACTCAAATGATGAGCCTAAATTTGTAGCTTCTGAGTCTTTNTAACCAAGAGAAACTCTGAAGTTTTGGTCAGCATCTCCACCTGAGGCTGAGATATCATAACTTTGAACAGGAGCATCTTTGTTTGTGACTAAGTCACCCCAATCTGTGTCTACTCTACCTCTTGAGTCCCAATCTCTGAAATCTCTNCGATTTGTAAGCATCCAATTGAGAGCGGCGTCTTGTGAAAAACCAATATCGTTTGTCATCATTTCAGCAGCCAACTCTAAACGTTGTGCTCCGCTCAGTGGTTGTCTTCCTTCAACAGCTTTGTTTTGCCATCCGTAAGATGAACTCACTTGATAGCTGACTTTACCAGCTGAACCCTTTTTGGTTGTAATAACGATAACACCATTACTACCTCTGTTTCCATAAACAGACGTTGATGATGCATCTTTCAAAACNGTAATNGATTCAATATCATTGACATTAATCATTGATAATATACCTATGCTTGGNGTTGCTCCGTTTCCGAANGAACCATTTTGAATGGGAACTCCGTCNACAACAAATAAAGGTGCGTTATTTCCAGTAATGGANCTTTCACCTCTAATTCTAATTTGAGAAGCTGTACCAGGTGTACCTGAAATGTTAGCCATTCTTAAACCTGCAACACGTCCATTCAATGCTTGATCTGGAGATATGAAAGTTAAGTTTTCTAACACTTCTTCACCGATGGTGACAGTACTCGCAACAGAACGTTGTCTTTCCTGTGTACCGATACCGGTAACAATAACCTCATCAAGGGCAGTACTACTTTCTAAGCTAACGTTGACTGTTGAAGATGAACCAACCTCAACAGATTGACTCACATAACCAACGTAGCTAAAAACTAGAACATCACCTTCAGAGGCACTAATTGCGTAGTTACCATCAAAATCTGTGGTAACCCCAATTGATGTTCCTTGTACAACAACAGTAGCTCCTGGTAATGGCATTCCATCTGTATCAGAAACAACCCCCGATACAGTGTTTTGCGCAAAACCAATAAGTCCAGTCATCAAAAGTAACAAGGAAAAAAGGTTTACTAATTTTTTCATTTATTATATAATTTTAGTTGAAGTAGTAAATATGTTAAAATTT
>NZKY01000018.1 GCA_002694035.1 Opitutia bacterium | reverse complement strand
CGGGAAATCTGCGGAAAATTATCAGGTGGCAGGACAAGTTACCGGTAGTAATCTCGAAATTAAAACCAGTGGACGTTACACTTATGAAATGGGGGTGGCACTTTCGAAGTCATCTGATCCCTATGATCAGGAACTTTGGCAGGACTGGTATAACTTTACCATCGATCTTGCCTCCAATGGATGTTTTGCGGAAGATGAAACGGAAAGAAAAATGGCCCGTGAGTTTGTCAGTCTTACTCTGGATGAGGAGTCATCAAAAAAAGCATTTTCAAGTATTGAAGATTGTCGAACCATTCTGCAAAGCTTGGAGCCCAGTCCTGACCATTTTTTCTGGTTCGAATATAACTTCCTTTATTTGCTCGCTGCCGGTGGATCAGCTGATAAAAATTCATTGGGTGATCATTCATCTGAAGGTTACAGACAACGAAGAAGATTCTACTCGATAAGCGACCAGGGGAAGCTTTTATATTCCAAGCGAGTATCGGAGTACATCATCTTTTTGGCTCTAAATACCCGATTGGTCAGTTCTGAGATTTGCAAGGATGCATTATCCGAGCTTGAGACTTTTAGTGAATATACAGACTTCATCGAGAGTATCTCAAAAAGCTAAAGTACCTAAATGATAAATACTTTAATATTTTGTTTTATTTCCGGTCGATATGCCCGAGTTTCTTTTCTGGAGACACGAAATCCCTGATTCTTTGCTTCAGTTCTTTTATGTCCGGGAAGCCTTTGTCTCTTGACCTGCACCAAATTACTTGCTGATTGCATGAAATTTGAAAGACTCCACTCTTGTCCTTGCGAGGTTTGAGGGTGACTTCATCAATTTCGTTTTCGAAAGTCGTAAGAATTTCCTGTGCCATCCAACTTGACCTAAGAAGCCAGCGGCAACCCGGACAATATTCGATAACAATTATAAATTTCATTTTTTAGAAAGTCCTAAATTTTAGTCGCTCGTTTGTAAAAAGGTTTCGGGAGATACCCCGTACACTGATTTAAAGGTTCGGGAAAAGTGAAACTGGTTTTCAAAACCTAACTCAAAGGCAATATCTTTTACGAGTCTTCTTGTGGAAAGTAATAGAGAAGCGGCATGACCCATTTTAAGCCGGATGAGAAAACGGTAAGGTGGTTCATGGTGAAACCGTTTAAATACACGGGATAGATAAGCTGAATCGATATTTACTTCCGCAGCAAGTTCGTCAATTGTTCTGAGTCGAAAATAGTTGTTCCGCAAATGTTGAAGAATCCTGTTATAAGTGTCCCATGCACGGGCCTGCTTTTCTTTCGAAGATTTCAAAAGTTCAGAAATTTTTAAAACCATGGCATTCGCCAGATGGTTGCATACAGCAATGGAATGATTTGAGCCTGAATTTGCATTACTTAAGAGTAATTCGAACAATTCAATGATTTCACCAAGGTTTCTAATTTTTGGGAAGAATGGTTTTTCTGAAATTTGTTTTATCGATTCAGAATGAGATTTGTGTGCCAAAACCAGGAAGTATTTAACTAACGGATGGGTGGTGGAAGAAGAAATTCTATGATATGTGCCTACGCCGTAGTTAAAGAAAGAACCAGGTCCGAGTTTATATTTTTTATTATTAAGAATTAATTCACCTTTTCCTCCGGTTATAATTTCGAGAGTGGTAAAATATTTTTTGGAGGTTTTTTCGCATATCAGCGGATATGAATCGCGCTCAATCAGAAATTCCGGCAGGCACTTCTCAAAACCCAAACTAACAATTTCGAGGTCATCATTTTCATTCGTTGGTATACCTAAGAACACTTGGCGTGCATCAGTAACTTGTTTCGAAAAATGCTCTTGTGTGGTTTCCATTAAAAAAAGTCAAAAAGGGATATAGTATTGTCAAGGATATGTATTCCAAAAATTTGTCATTAAAGCTATATTTCAAAAGTAATTGTAAATTATTTCTTATCTTACAAATCTATTATTTGTCTCCTCTATAAAAAGAATTATAAATCATAATTTGTAATGTTATTATTTCCAAAACTAAATTTGAATGTTACGCCTCTGTCGGTTGACAGAATATAATATTTTACCTTCAATTTTATTAATGCGTATCTCACCGCTACTTTCACTGCACTTTATTACCTTTAGTTTTTGTTTGGGTGAAGATTTAACTTTTTTTGAGTCAAAAATAAGGCCTGTTTTATCTGAAAAATGCTATGAATGCCATTCCGCCCGGGGAGACAAGATAAAGGGTGGGTTGCGCTTGGATCACATTGATTTGATCTTGAAAGGTGGCGACACGGGTCCAGCCTTGGTGCGAGGAAACCCTGAAGATTCATTACTCGTCGAAGCAATTCGCTACCAAGAATCCGATTTCCAGATGCCTCCAAAAGGGAAACTTAAGGAGTCTCAGATTGGGGAAATTGAAAACTGGATCAAAAACGGGGCGTTTTGGCCAGACGAGCCTGTGCCCGAATTGTCATCCACCGAAAAGAGATCTGTTTTCAATCTTGAAAAAAGACGGAAAGAGCACTGGTGTTGGCAACCTATCTCTCCACCGACTATGCCCGTAGCTGAAGTGGACAAAAACCTGCATCCAATTGATCAATTGATTCGTGAAAAATTGGCTCATGCAGATTTGTTACCTTCCAAACTTGCAGAAAAAAGAACTTGGTTAAGACGTGTTACTTATGATCTTACCGGGCTTCCCCCAAGCTTGTCAGATATCGAAAGCTTTATATCAGATCATTCCGTCAATTCATACGAAATCGTTGTAGATCGTTTACTTGCTTCACCTCATTATGGGGAAAAGTGGGCAAGGCATTGGATGGATCTGGTTAGGTATGCAGAGACTTGTGGTCATGAATTTGACTATCCATTGGAGCATCCTCACGAGTATCGTGATTATTTGATAAGGGCATTTAATTTGGATGTTCCTTATGATCAGTTTCTTCGCGAGCATGTTGCCGGTGATCTAATTGAAAATCCCCGGTTACATCCCGACTCCAAATTTAACGAATCCGTTATCGGCACGGGGTTTTGGTATTTTCACGAAGCTGTTCATGCTCCGACTGACCCAAAAGTAGACAATGCGGACCGAATGGAAAATCAACTCGATGTTTTTGGAAAAACCTTCCTAGGTCTAACCATCGGTTGTGCCAGGTGTCATGACCATAAGTTTGATGCAATCTCTGAGAAAGATTATTATTCACTTGCCGCCTACATGCAGGGAAGTACAAGGCAGGAGTACCCATTGGACGAGGGTGGAAAGCGGAGAGAAGTATCCCAAGAATTATCGAAGTTGTCCAAAGAGGCTTTTTCGAGTCTCAAGAATTCGAAACTGATTAAGGGAAAGCCAAGTGTATATTGGCATACCACTGAAGAAATCTTTAAGCCCAAAAATAATTATGATATTAAAGGTGACCCATGGGAAGGTGATTCAATTGCCAATTTTGACCAAGATCTTGACGGATGGAAACCGATTGGCAAGGCATTTGGAGCAGCTCCTCAAACAAAGACCTCTGGAAACAATCCTGTGACCAACTTCCATGGTAAAGGATGGGCAGGTTCTTTAATTTCGGGTGGCGATAAATTAACCGGCGAACTTCATTCACCACACTTTAAGGTAACCAAGCGCTTTATAAATTTTCTGGTAGCAGGAGGTTCGCGTTTAAAAGTAGGCATTGAATTATGGATAAATGATAAAAAGAAGTTAGTTAGCCGTGGCTCTAACAATGAGAATTTTACTCCTAGGTCTTGGGATTTGAATAGCTACCTTGGATGCGATGCTCAAATTCGCTTGGTTGATTATGAAACCGGTGGGTGGGGTCATATCCATGCAGATAGATTTGTTCTTTCCTCTGTGCCTTCCACTAAAGTTCAGGAGTTGCCTGTGCCATATTTGAAAGACATAGAACGGATTGCTGATTCAAATGGTCTTTCTCCGAAGTTGCTGGAATCATGGTGCTACCACTTCAAGCAAGAAAAAAGTTTATTTGCCACATCCAAGAATTTCGAAAAAGAGAAGGGCTTATTTACTGGACTTTCAAATGGGGAAGAGAACTTTTTAATAAACAGTTCCTTATTTGCTGATTTCAAATCAGGGGAAGTTCCTGAGGGTTGGAAAGTTACGGGTGAGGCTTTTAAGCCTCGAGGTAAAGATCTATTGTTTCTTGATAATTCTTCACTTTTACCTCACCCCGATAGATTTAGCTCAAGAACACTGGGTATTAAGCGTGTGGGAAATTTACGATCTCCTCATTTCAAAATTGAACACGATAATATTCTCATCAAAGCCAAGTCTAATAAGGTATTTATCCGTGCGGTAATCGACAATTTTCACATGGCTATTTACAACGCATTGCTATTTAATGGAACATTTATCAAAGAGGCTAATTCTGACGGAGAATTTAAATGGTTCACTCTTAATACTCGCAAATACAAGGGGCACTGGGCTTATCTTGAAATTGTAGACAAAGGGAGGGAAGCATTCATCGAGATTGACCAAGTTCGTTTTGCTAATGGTGGAATTGGAAAAACACCTAGTTCTGAATTCCCTTTTATCTTTAATCAACCTAACCTGAAGGCAGAAAATCTAAGTCAGTTGCTTGATAAATTTTATGACCTCCTCCCCGAAAAGTTAGAAAAAGGAAACCTGTCTGGTGAGGAAATTGCATTTGTTAATTACCTGAAAACCAGAGGGCTTCTTGAGTTTGAAGATGCTGACACCCAGCAGTTTTTGGCCCAAGCATCTGAAGTAGAATCCAAAACCCCAAGGGAGAGGTATGTTTTAGCCATGGGCAAGGGATCGTCATATCCCGGTAATGTCTATGTTAGGGGAAGTCCTCATTCTCTTGGTGATTCAGTGAAAAGTCGTAACCTATCCGCATTGGGTGGACAAACTGGGGACAGACTCCAGCTCGCAAATAATTTGGTTACGAAGGATAATCCATTAGTCGCAAGGGTCATGGCAAATAGAATATGGTTGAAGCTATTTGGTCGTGGAATTGTACCAACTCCGGATGATTTTGGTCCCATGGGTCAGGAACCAAGTCATCCCAAATTACTGGATTGGTTGGCTTCAGACTTTCGCGAAAATAATTGGTCAGTTAAGAATTTGATTCGGCAAATCGTGCTTACTCACTCATATCGTCAATCGAGTACTACGCATCCGGATAATAGTAACGAAAAAATAGAACTGACTGATCCTCAAAATATACTCCTTTATAAAATGCCAGTCCGTAGATTGCAGGCGGAATTCATTCGTGATTCTATTTTATCATTCTCAGGAAGATTGGATTATAAAATGTATGGCAAATCGATAGCTATTCATCGTACACCCTTTATGACTGGCAGAGGAGGCAGAGGAAGTGGTCCTTTGGATGGAGCAGGGAGAAGAAGCATTTACGGTTCAGTGTATCGTAATTTTATTTCACCATTTATGTTAGCCTTTGATCAACCTGCACCTTTCGGAACGAAAGGGAGAAGATCCGTCTCTAATGTACCCGCCCAATCTTTGGCATTGCTGAATGATCCATTTGTCATCGAGCAATGTAAATTGATCGGTAAAAATATATTTGAGTTAAAAGGTGACACATCGTCATCTCTACAGAATCTTTACAGCACCATCACGGGTAAAGAATTAACTCAAGAAACTGAGAAAAAACTTCTCTTATTCCTTGAAAATCAATCCACCACTCTGGGTAAGAATGATCAACAGCTATGGGCAGATTTGGCTCATGTTTTGATTAATTCCAAGAGCTTTCTATTTTTGAACTAAACTATCAATAGCCATGCACTGCAATCAATTCAATCGTCCAGTTACCCGAAGATCCATGCTTCAATCCTGTGCCATGGGATTTGGAGGTCTTGCTTTTTCAGCGTTGTCCAATGAAATTAGTGCTGCTCCTTTATCACCAAAGAAGCCCCATTTCACACCTCGTGCAAAGAATATAATTTTCCTGTACATGGATGGAGGACCTTCCCATGTAGATATCTTTGATTACAAACCAGCACTTGAAAAATATAATGGTAAAGACCCTCGTGAGGTAATCGGTAAGCTAGCTCCGACGCAGTTTGATAGAATTGGCAAGATTTTAAAAAGTCCTTGGGAATTTAAGCAGAGGGGAAAGAGCGGTCATTGGGTTTCTGATCTTTTTCCTCATATAGCACAGGATGATGTGATTGATGAAATTTCAATGGTTAAGTCCATGACATCCAATTTTTCAGAGCATACCTCCGCAAACTATTTCCTTCATACGGGAAGTGGCTTTCAGGGAAGACCCAGCATGGGTGCATGGTTTGGCTATGGTCTTGGTACAGAAAACCAAAACCTGCCTGGTTTTGTGGTGTTGAATGGTGGATTAATACCTCCAGGAGGGCTCGATTGCTTTGGGTCCGGCTTTTTGCCTGCAAGCTATCAGGGTTCCGTATTTTTGCCCCAGAATGAACCTGTAGCTAATATAAAACCAAAGGAAAGAACCACACAGCTCCAACAAAACAAACTTTCTTTGCTTTCGGATTTGGATAAAGATTCTTTAATAGAATCAGAATTTGATCCGCAGGTGGAAGCTGCGATTCAAAACTACGAAACTGCCTATCAAATGCAGTCATCAGTTCCTGAACTTATGGACCTTAGCGGGGAATCTGAAGCAGTTAAGAAATCCTACGGAATGGACTCAGATTTTAAGAATACCCGCACCTTCGGATTACAATGCCTTCTTGCCCGTAGACTGGTGGAGAGGGGAGTACGGTTTATAGAACTCACATGTCCGGGAGGAAATGGTGATAGATGGGATCAACATGGTGGACTGGTTGATGGACACGGGAAAAACTGTAAGTCAGTGGATCAGCCAATTGCAGGACTTATTCGAGATCTTCGAAAACTTGGTATGCTCGATGAAACTTTAATAGTTTGGAGTGGAGAGTTTGGCAGAACTCCGTTTGCACAGGGTTCCAATGGTCGCGATCATAATCCCTTTGGCTTTACCACATGGTTTGCAGGAGGAGGAATTAAACCTGGAGTCTCTGTTGGCTCCACGGATGAATTTGGTTACAAAGCTGTGGAGAATAAATATGAGATTCATGATTTACATGCAACTATGTTGCATTTGTTAGGAATCGAGCATACTGAAAGTACATTTCGCTTTGGGGGTCGTGATATGAGACTCACCGAAGTATACGGACATTTAATCAAAGAAATTTTGGCTTAGTTTAGATCAATATCAAGATTGCGAAAATTTTTTCAGCTTTGATTTTATTGTGGAAACCTAGCTTTTCATAGTTGATAGTTTATTTATGCCCGAACAGTCCGAAGATGTATTTGAAACTCCCATCCTTGAAAGCCCACTTTCAAAATACCTGCGAGAATACCGTTTACTTAACAGTCTTCTAATTTCTCTCTTTGCAGTCGTTTTACTTTTTGCATTACTTTGGAATATTGTCGTTTGGGTAGCCCCCGGTGGAGAACCCGGCTCTGATTTTGCCGATGGTGGACCTAATAACTCTGCTCCAAAAAAGCAGGAACAAAAAGTCCGTTTAATGCAGAGGCAAAAACAGGCTAAGCCATCTCAAACCTTTACTTTCCAAGCCCAGGCAATATCAGATATTGTGGCGCCTGTTGTCGATATCGAAACCAAAGATTTAACTCCGGCAATGACAATGAGTCCTATGGGCGATGTGGGAGATGTGAGAGTGGATGTAGACATGTCTGTGTTAAACAAGGCATTCGCTTCCAACTTCATGGGTGTAAAGTCACAGGCCAATAAAATTTTATTTATCATTGATTATTCGGCATCGATGAGGGGACGGGATAAAGTAATGCGATATGAATTATGTAAGGCCATAGATAAACTTCCTGCCGTTGGTTCATTTGCAGTGATATTCTTCTCGGGTCCGACTTGGATTGCAGGTCAGGACGCGAATGCACTTCACAAGAATTGGGAAGGGTCAAACGGTGGAGGATGGAAGCCCAAAGAGGGGCACACACCGGAGCGTCCCAAATGGTTGCCTGTTACACCGTCAAATAAGAAAAAACTGAAGGAAGCAGTTGTATCTACCCCATTAACTTTTGGCACTGTCTGGGATAATTCATTTGAATGGGCTTTCTACATGAACCCCAAGCCGGATGTGATTTATTTTATGACCGATGGAAATGCCAATAAGAATTTACAAGGCATGGAAATCATAAAGAGCAAGAAGGGAAAAACCAAAATTTACACTATTGGGTATGGAGCCCCAGCTGGAGCAAAACAACCGCTTGAAGAAATTGCTGCAATTACTGGCGGAAAAAGCAAATTTGTAGAAATGGATGAAATTCGTCAGATGGAACAAAATATCGACAAAGAAGATAAAGAGGTAATGAATTAATTTTGTAGATTTTCTTTTCTCATTTGTTTTCGTTAAACTTCATTTTTAAAAATTATATGCCAACGGGGCACGCAGATTAGTCTATGAAATGTTTTCTATTTCAGGATGTACTGAGGTACTGAGTGGGCCGTTGAGGGAAGAGTAAGTTTGCAAACTTTCCCCAGATGAACAAAACCTGCCTGACTCCCTAGTAATGATTCCGAATGGCAGATGTTGAGTGACTGTCAGTTGTTTCTTTAAAATACAATCAACAGTCATTCGCATTGCCAAATTTGGCAATACATTCATAGCTATATTGAATGAATACGATTGGTCTAGATATTGGAACATCTTCAGTAAAAGCACTCTTGGTTTCGCCAAATGGAGAAGTTTTGAAAGTAAGTTGTCCGGAATATCCTTTTCAAACGCCAAAACCTCTTTGGGCTGAAACCAATCCAAGTGTTTGGTGGGAAGCTACCTTGATAGCAATCAAGGAATTGTTGGAAGGAAACAAGCCAGACAGTATTGGCGGAATAGGATTGACGGGACAAATGCATGGATTGGTTTTATTGGATGCAAAAGGAGCAGTGCTTCGTCCATGCATTATGTGGAATGATCAAAGATCTTTTGCTGAATGCGATGAAATGACATCGATTATTGGTAAAGAAGAGATTTTGAGGATAACTGGAAATCCCGTACTTGCTGGATTTACTGCTCCAAAGATTCTTTGGGTGAAGAAGAATGAACCAGAAGTTTTTGCCAAAATTGACAAGGTTCTTTTGCCCAAGGACTATATTCGTTACAAACTAACAGGTGAACTTTTTACTGATGTTTCAGATGCATCTGGCATGTCGTTATTAAATGTGGGCAAGAGAGAGTGGTCTCAAGAAATTCTAGATGCACTTGACTGGAAAAGAGAATGGTTAGCTGAAGTTACCGAGTCTACAGAAGTTTCATCAAAACTGTCCAGTTCTACTGCTGAAATTACTGGACTATTAGCGGGTACGCCAGTTGTAGCAGGGGGTGGTGACTGTGCAGCACAGGCAGTTGGAAGTTCGATTGTAGAGGAAGGCAAGGTGTCGGTTACCCTTGGCACAAGTGGCGTAGTTTTCGCTCAAAGTGATGAATATCGAGTGGAGCCTCAAGGTAAGCTCCATTCATTTTGTCATGCTGTGCCAGGAAAATGGCACATGATGGGAGTTATGTTATCAGCAGCTGGTTCATTTCAGTGGTTTAAAAATCAATTTGCACATAAAGAGAGTCAAATTGAAAAGGAAGGTGGATCCAATGCTTATGATCAATTGACTGATCAAGCATCAACGATAAAGCCCGGAAGTGAAGGGTGTCTCTTTATGCCTTATTTATCGGGGGAAAGAACGCCCCATCCTGATCCGCATGCGAGGGGTGCCTTTATCGGTCTAAGTTTGAGGCATGGAATTGAGCATATGGCACGCTCAGTATTGGAAGGAGTAAGCTTTGGACTCAATGATTCACTTACCCTTATGCGTGGATTGGGAATCAACCCTTCGAATGTCATATTAACCGGTGGCGGAACTCGTTCGAATGTATGGAAGCAAATGCTTTCAGATATTTTCGAATCTGAATGTTCTCTGGTTAATGCCAAGGAAGGTGCAGCCTATGGAGCGGCTTTGCTCGCTGCTGTAGGAATAAAGACTAAGGATTCGGTTGAAAAAGCTTCATCTGAATGGATTCAGGAGACAGAGAGAGTCTCACCAGGAAAAGATGTCAGAATTTACAGACAAATGTATACTCATTACCAAAAATTATATCCTAGCTTAAAAGAGCATTTTAGTTCGATTGCAGAAATTACTTGATTTCTATCAAAGAAAATATGTCTAAGAATCCTTACGAGTCCCAAAAGCTACTAGGTGAATATTTGTTATTTCACTACGGAAAAAAAGAAGAGATTCTTCCCTGGAAGAGCGGTCCAATTGATGCGTTGAATTTTCCTCAAAGAACGGTTGAGTCATTAATATCTGGTTTGGATGAATTTAAATTGCATGCAAAAGCTTTGGATGTTGGTTGTGCAGTCGGTGCCTCCACTTTTGTGTTGGGTAAGTATTTTGACGAAGTTTTGGGAATTGATTATTCACAGAGTTTTATTGATGCAGCAAAGAAACTAGCCGCAGATAATTCGATTGATTATTCTTATCTTGTAGAAGGAGAACATTTCGTTGAAACAAAAGCAGTCCCTCCAAATTACCGAGGGGATATTGATTTTCAGGTGGGAGATGCAATGAATTTACCATCCTCTCTTGATAGCTATGATCTTGTGCATGCAGCGAATTTAATTTGTCGATTGCCTGAGCCAAAAAAGTTTCTCAATAGGCTTCCTGATTTGGTTAAAAAAGGAGGCTATCTAATACTCGCAACTCCATTTACTTGGCTCGAAGAGTATACCCCTCGAAGCAAATGGATTGGATCTGGTGATTCCAAAGAAAAACTAGAAGAGTTGCTTAGCCCTTGGTTTAAACTTGAGTATGAAGAAGATTTACCATTCCTCATTCGAGAGCATCGTAGAAAGTACCAGTATTCTGTGTCATGGGGAAGCCGGTGGATAAGGCTTTAATTTTTACATTCATTAAAAATGAACAAATTAGAAGAATTCGTATCCCATGTTTCTAAGGAAGAGAACCCTCAAAGTGATTGGCCAGAATTAATAAAGTCTCTATGGTGGGCTAGAAAGGGAGATTGGAACATGGCACACAATATTGCCCAAGATGTGGACAGTAGTGATGGAAGTTGGGTTCATGCTTACCTGCATCGGGTTGAAGGAGATTTGGGTAATGCTGCATATTGGTATCGCCGTGCAGGTAAACCAATAAAAACTGACGAATGCCTTGATGGAGAATGGAATGAAATAAGTAAATCCATACTTTCTTTCCAAAATTAATTTCTAGGGCATCTCCAGATATGAAACCTAAGTTATCCGGTAGAATTGATGAAACTGAACTTCTGGAGGAAGAACGTTGGGACTTGAAAATACCTATCTGCTTGGGAGCGTTGTGTATTATGAGTGTATTATTTATTGACTCAGCTCAAGCTTATGACGGAGGTAATGAATGGAAGAAGCAAATCGTATGGAGCGTCTTGGGTTTTGTCGTATATTTTGGCTTTTCATTGCTAGATTATCGAGTGTTCTTGAAATATGCACACATTGTTTATGGAGTATCACTTCTCACTTTGCTTTTAGTTTTTGGTGGTCCAGAGATTTATGGTGCCAGTAGATGGGTAGACTTTGGTTTTTTCAAAATTCAACCATCTGAAATGGCTAAATTTGCCACAATCGTGATGGGGGCAAGTATTATGTCGAGAGCTAAAATTGGCGATCTACGAGATTCTTTGCGTGGTATCATTCGTTTGTCCTTATGTTTTATCTTACCAATGTTCTTGATTTTTTTACAGCCTGACTTAGGATCGACTCTGGTATTTCCACCAATTGCCTTTACTCTTTTGTACATCGCTCGCATACCTGTNAAATTTTTTATCGCAACAGCTTTATTATTTGCTGCTTTGTTGGGTGTGCTGTGTCTCGATGTATATCGTTATTATCAACATAAATCTGAAAATCTGCGTTCTTCAGAGCCGGTGGTGGCTTATGAAGAAAACGCACTCTTACCACTCAAAGACTATCAACGTAAACGAATACTTACTTTTATCGCTCCTGAAGTAGTAGATCCTCAGGGAGTTGGACCTAACTGGAATAGAATCCAAGCTTTAATAGCAGTTTCAACCGGTGGAATTTCAGGCAAGGGTCTAGGTGAAGGTTTGCAAGCTAAATTAGGATATTTGCCCCCGGCAGTAGCACATAATGATTTCATTTTTGCTGTCTTGGCCGAAGAATGGGGCCTAATCGGTGGGGTTTTAACTCTCTTCCTGTATTCGATCATTATTTTTGGTTGCTTAAAAGTTGCATCGAAGTCCGGTGATCTTTTTGGTCGCCTTCTTTCTGTTAGTATTTCAGTACTTTTGATGGTTCACCTATTTGTTAATGTAGGAATGACTTTGGGCATAACGCCAATTACGGGCTTACCCCTTCCTTTTTTAAGCTACGGGGGATCCTTTTTAGTAACATCATTTCTTATGATGGGGGTAGTTCAAAGTGTTTACCGACATAGGAAGGAATTTTTGGTATGATTTCAAAGTATCATACCTTTGTGTGTATAGAGTCGCATGGCAGATTGTTAAACTCATTCGAAAATGGCTCGCAAACCAAGATCACTTAACGATTCTTCAAGAAGTATACCTAGTCAATCTCCTGATTCAGAAAACACATCTTCTGAAAACGATTTAACCTCTGCTCCAGTTGAGCCCAGACCCGTTCACATAGATAAGGCTGAACTTAGAAACGCGTCCCTGCAAAGGGCAAAATCTCGTCCAATACGAGAGCGAATTGTCGCTTTTTTTAGGGGAGAAAAAAATAAAGACTATAAAGAGTTGATCATAAATACTGAGGCTTTAGAGAGGAGAGTTGCCCGTATCGAAAATGGGATTCTTCAAGGCTTTGAAGTTGAGCGCCTTGGAGAAGACCGAATGGTGGGTGCTATATTTAAAGGTAAAGTTCAGAATCTAGAACCTGGACTCAAAGCCGCTTTTGTCGATATTGGACAGGAAAAAAATGCGTTTTTGCACTATTGGGACATGTTACCAGGGGCAAATAATGATCCTTCTATTGAAATTGTAAGACAGAATAAAAAGAAAGCATCCAGTAAGAACGACGTAAAGTCCGTAAAAGATATTCCCAAGGCTTTTCCTATCGGTTCAGAAATTATTGTTCAAATTACGAAAGCACAAATAGGAAGTAAGGGACCGAGAACAACTACAAACCTATCACTCCCTGGTCGTTTTCTTGTTCTTATGCCTTTTGCAGGTCAATGCGGGATATCACGAAAAATTGATGACAAGGCTGAGCGGAATAGACTTAAGAGTATTATAGCCAATCTTTCGCTTCCTGAAGGCATGGGAGTAATTATCAGAACTGCTGGACAGAAAAAAGAAGAAAGATTCTTTGTCAGAGACTTACATTTACTTCTTCAGCAATGGAATGAGATTGAATCCAAATTGAAATCTCAAGAATCTCCAGCGTTTCTATATCAGGAACCAGATCTAATTGGACTTACTGCCAGAGATTTTCTCACAGATGATGTGGATCGGGTTCAGGTCGACAAGAAAGATGATTTTGACCGCTTAATGGAAATAATTCAGAAAATTGATGCTAAGTCGAATACCAAGAAAAAGATTACCCATTTTGACGAAGAAATCCCGATTTTTGAAAGATTTAATGTTGAGAGACAGATAGAACAAACTTTTATGCGAAGAGTTCTTCTTCCTTCAGGTGGGGAGATAGTCATGGAAGAAACCGAAGCATTAGTATCAATCGATGTCAATACTGGCAGCCATAAAGGTAATCGGAAAGATGGTAAAAATTTCATTCTACAGGCAAACATAGAGTCTGCCGTAGAAGTGGCACGTCAGATGAGATTAAGAAATCTTGGGGGTTTAGTAATCGTTGATTTCATTGATATGAAAAACAAAAGTGACCAGAGGAAAGTTTTTCAAAAAATGAAGGCGGCAATGTCCGAAGATAAAGCCAAACACAATATCCTTCCAATTTCTCAACTTGGCATAATGCAAATTACTAGGCAAAGACATGATGAGAGTAACTCGAGTGGAATTTATGAACCATGCCCTTATTGTGTAGGGAGGGGTATTGTTAAATCACCCCGGTCGGTAAGCATTGAGATACAACGCAAATTATCAAGTATTGTACGACGATCGAGAATGGAACAAGGTAGTACATCATTGAGTCTAAAGATTTATCTACACCCTGGAGTATTGAGAAGATTACGCGGCCCTGATGCAGATTTGATTAAAAAGATTGAATCAAATTATGAA
>NZKY01000103.1 GCA_002694035.1 Opitutia bacterium | reverse complement strand
TGATGACAATGTAGGCTTGGTTTTAGATGCGCTAGAAAAAAGTATATATGCTGACAATACAATTGTAGTTCTTTGGTCTGATCACGGGTTTCATTTAGGAGAAAAACGAACGTTTAGCAAGTTTTCATTATGGGAAGAGGCAACTCGTACCCCTTTTATAATACTAGATCCAAGAAAGAAAGAAGGACACGGGAAAGCATGTGTAGAAACTGTTGGATTGATAAATGTTTATAAAACAATCAGTGATTTAGCAAATATTGAAACACCCGATTATGTGGACGGAATGAGTTTAGCACCTTGGTTGGTTAGTCCCAATAAACAATTGGACAGACCAGCAATGACTACATGGGGAAGAGGAAATTATTCTCTGAGAACAAAAAAATGGCGCTACACGAGGTATTTTGATGGTAGTGAAGAGCTTTATGATGTTATAAATGATTCAAATGAATGGACAAATTTGGCCAATAAATCAGAACATAAAGAATTGATGCAACAATTGGCTGATAGATGGTTACCGAAAAACGAAGCCCCTCAAGTTAAGAGCGGAAGAAAACTATACAACGTGGTTGATGCTGACAGCCCAACCAGGGCCTTAAAAATATTTAAAAACAAGTCAAATGAATTCAAGTTATTGAATCTTAAACCACCACTTGATTAAAAAAACAAGAACAATACAATAAATTTAATTAGATGGTAAAAAATGAGTTTTTAGTTAGTTTACTTATTCTTTTTTTATTGACTATTTCGTGTAAAAAAAACAGGGACGTTCAACCAAATATCGTTTTTATAATGGCTGATGATTTAGGCTATGCTGACCTTTCGTCATATGGTTCCGATTTTATAAATACGCCTTATCTAGATGAAATGGCTATGAACGGAGCTAGGTTAACGTCATATTATTCTCCACAAGCTGTTTGTTCTGCATCAAGAGCCGCAGTTCTTACTGGAGCATATTCTAACAGAATTGGAATTAATGGTGCATTTGGACCAAAGTCTAAAATAGGAATCAATCAGAGTGAACTATTAATTTCGGAAATGTTAAAAGCAAAAGGTTACGCCACAGGTATTTTTGGCAAATGGCATTTGGGTGACGCCGATGAATTTAAGCCTACTAGACATGGTTTTGATGAGTTTTTTGGAATACTTTTTTCAAACGATATGTGGCCATTTCACCCAGAAAATCCTGATGGATATCCAGATGATTTAATGTTATATAAAAATGAGAAACCAATTGAAGTTTTAATTGATCAATCTGATCTAACAAAAAGAATAACAGATGAAAGTATCAGCTTTATAATTGAAAATAGAGAAAATCCCTTTTTCTTATATATCCCCCATCCCCAACCTCATGTTCCTTTGTTTGCGTCTAACGATTTTAAAGGAATTACAGGAAAAGGCTTATATGCTGATGTGATTTCAGAGATAGATTATTCTGTAGGAAGAGTTTTAAAAGCATTGGAAGACAATGGAGTAGCTGAAAACACCATTGTTGTTTTTACTTCTGATAATGGACCTTGGCTTTCATATGGTGAGCATGCAGGCTCGTCTGGAATTTTTAGAGAGGGAAAAGGAACTGTATGGGAGGGTGGACAAAGAGTACCTTGTATTGTCAAATATCCAAAAAAAATTAAGAAGGGCACCGTAATTGACGAACCATTGATGGGAATAGATTGGTTACCAACATTCGCAAGTGTTACTAATTCACAAATGTCTTCCAACAAAATCGATGGTAAAAACATTTGGCCAATCTTAACTTCTAAATCTGATGTTAGCCCACATAATGCATTATTTTTTTACTACAACACAAATGAGCTACACGCTGTCAGGTCCGGCGATTGGAAATTATATTTTCCAAGATCTTACAGGTCACTTAATGGAAGAAATGGTGGAAAAGATGGGTTTCCAGTTAAGTATGACCAAAATAGTGTTTCTGAAAATCAACTTTTTAATCTCAAAGATGATCCAATGGAACAAAACAACATCATTGATAATCACCCTGAAGTTTTTAAAAAATTATCTATTATGGCTGAAAATGCAAGGAATGATTTAGGAGACAATTTAACAAACACTAAAGGAAGTGGAGTAAGAGATGTTGGAATTGTAAAAATGTAAATATTTAGAATCCATTATCAGCTAAATTTATCAATTGTCTTTATTGCAAAAAAATCCGAATCGCCTGAAGATAATATTCCACATACAGCAATGTTTTTAGACTTTTCTTAAACAGAAAAAAAGGAAATTTTCTTAAATTGTTTGTTTAATTTTTAAATAAATAAACCATGAAAAAATTTTTAAGTTTTATAATGATATTGGTTTTTGCTTTTTCATTTTCTCAAACGAACAGATGGTCTGCATATGCAGTAAAAGTTGCGCCGGAGAACGAGGAAATGGTAGTTAAACTAATTGACGATTATTTCTCAAATAATAAATATGAGGGAGTAACTGTAAGTCTTTACGCAATAATGTTCACAGCAGCGGACCTTAACTTCACCCATGAGTTAATATTTAGTGGTGAAGCAGAAGCTATGGCAAAACTCTATTCGCCAGAATTTGGAGACACATCCTGGCAGTTGTTTTCATCTAAAATGAATTCGTTTGTTGATGAAAATGTATTTTCGGCAAATGGTTGGAGGTTTTACCAATCTAGCGAGGATGTTTATCCATTCCAAATGGTAACGGTTTATAGCTCAGAAGATAATGCAGAGTTAAGAAAGTGGAGAATGATGGTTAGAGACATGAATGAAAAATACCCAAGGGATTATAGGTCTTTTGCTACAGGCGGTATTAGTGTGGGTGGGCCTGACAGCGACGCAACCGCATGGAACGTTACAGGCTATAAAACATATGCAGACTATTTAGCCGGATGGAGCAACAATCGAGAATTTAGAGAAAAAAACCCAAAGTTTGCTAAAGAACAAGAAGAAAGGTCTAGTGAAATCGATTACTCTGGTTTTGAGCAAGAAAAAAAGTTTATGAG
The DNA here is from genome assembly GCA_002694035.1 of Opitutia bacterium. Lineage (GTDB taxonomy): Bacteria > Verrucomicrobiota > Verrucomicrobiia > Opitutales > Seribacteraceae > Seribacter. The sequence goes on along the minus strand of NZKY01000103.1, from coordinate 2,379 downwards.
ATACCTTGTTAAGCAGTGGTAACTTTCAACAAAAAGAAAAACAAGCCCCTTAATTAGGGGCTTTTTTGTTTATCACCAACCAATCTTTTTGTCAACTATTTCTACCTCAAACCTTTCGTCTTTCAAGCTTTTAGAAATTTTTGACCAGCCAGATCTAACATATATTTGAGTAGCGCATTCATGAAAAATTATTGAATTNGTCATTCCAAAACCAACAGGAACCCCAAGGTCTTTNAATTTTACNCGAAAAGTAACNTCNCCNCTAAACCTTGCCATATCTATCCCTCATCATTTCAGCATAAAGTTCGAGGGATTCTTTATCAATATTAAACAGTTTTTGAGCGGCCTTTTCTTTTTTAAAAAAGGTTATTTGAATTTTTCTTTTTTTCATTTTATTACAATTTAAATTAAACCGCAACAAGAGAATTTAGGATTTCTCGTTAATTTGGGAGGACCCCCGCATTCTAAACCACCGTGCAACGAGCTGTCGGTTGGTACGCATTCGCGTTCTTGATGCCCTACAAATGTAAATTAAAATATTTAAAGAACCTTTTTTAATCTAGGGCGAACCGTATTAACAAACTTGTTTAACCATTTATTAAAGAAAGAAATTATAACCCTCCTGTTTTTGTTTGAAAAAACATCATCAATGTTTTTTGATATCGAAAAACCCTCATACTTTTTTTCGTCCCAACTCCATTTTACACCATCCCCTAACTCTTCTTTAATTTCATCTTTATATATGCTAAGAAACTGCTTATGACTAAACCCTCGGGGGCTTTCCTCAAATTTAAAATACACCACCACCTTTCTATCGCTTGCAATAAAACTGCAACTTATCCAACACCCGTTGTTGTACTCCCCACCAGGACTGATGTAGGTATTACTCATTCTTGTTGCCTTTGGCAAAACTTGCTCAGGGTCGTCAAGCCTTAATTGACCCACAAAATCTCTCCAAAAACCCTCAAAGAACACAGCTCGTTCATGTTTTTTGTTGTTTCCTGTAATTTCTTTTTTCCCTGAAACAACACGAAAACCCTCAGGAACATCTATGTTTATTTTTTCAACCTCAACAGTTTTAACAATCGTTCTCGGAAAAACAATCAGCTCATTATTTTTTCCCTGAAAAACCGGCAACTCAACCATTGCAAGAGAAAAATTAAGGTTGCCAGCCCGCCTAATAAACCCCACAAGGTTCTGCGCCCCTTCCCTTATCCCGTCTCCCGCAACAATCAACAAAAACTTGCCTAGCCTTAGGTTCCTGCTTACCGCATCAACAAAGTCGGTTTCACTCAAAACCACATCTTTATAGCTCTTGCGGGCAACATTATAAAGTTGATTGCCTTTTGTGCCCAGGTTTTTGTTAATTTCTCTTTCAAGGTCAGAATATGACCACATTGAAAGTTCTTTTGCGTAGTCCAAAATCTGACCAACGACCTCTCTTCTTGAGCCAGGGTTTTTCCACAACTTCGTTTCAATAATCAAAAGATTACCGTTTGGGGTAACCATTAAAATGTCTATCTCGCCAGCCCCCGTTCTGAGTTCCTTACAAACAGGCACTATAGGATTGTAAGACTCATCAATATCACTAATGGGAAGACACAAAGGGTTTTCAAAGACAAGATCTTGAATTGTTTTTTCAGAAAATGGAGAAACGTTATCTAACAAAACTGAATTGCCATTGGCTATCATGACAGGTTTTCCGTGTGCAGATTTTTTCATCATGTTTAATATACAAAGCTTTTTAATTAAGGCCTAGCGCCTCTTTAGATTCCCAAATGAGAACGTTCAAATATGTTGTAAATTAAGTATTTTTATTAAATCAGAAAGTTAAAATTCATAGACTTGTATGCAGGGCTTGGGGGGTTTCATTTTGCAATGAAAGACCTCGGTCATGAGTGTGTTATGGCTAGTGAAATACAACAAGACTTAAAAGAACTGTATATAAAAAACCACAACGCAAATCTTTTTTTAAAACTTATTGGAGATATTCATAATGAAATTGAAGTAAAGAATATTCCGCCTTTTGAAGTTTTATGCGCTGGATTTCCTTGCCAACCCTTTTCACAAGCAGGCCATAGGAGGGGGTTAAAAGACCCTCTAAACGGCAATCATTTTTTAAAAATTGTTGAAATAATCTCTTACCACAAGCCAGAGTATATTTTTTTAGAAAACGTCCCCACACTAAAAAGCCATGACAACGGGAACACCTGGGGTGTTATAAAAACCTCTCTTGAAAACGAAAACTACTCTGTTAAGGAAAAAATATTGTCACCAGATGAGTTCGGCGTTCCCCAACAAAGAAAAAGAATATATATAACAGCAATAAGAAAAGACTGTTTGAAAGGAGAGATTGTTTACCCAACGACCACAAAAGAC
>NZKY01000102.1 GCA_002694035.1 Opitutia bacterium | reverse complement strand
TAAAGCTTTCCCAGTATCTATCATTCCCCAAGTATGACTTGGATTTGAAGCATGCTTTACTGGTATGTCTAAATTCGTAAGAGTCGATATCTTCCCATTTGGAATACAAATTATCTTCAACCCAATTCATAGCCCCCAATACTGACTCCTGATAATCGTTACTTGAAAATTGTAATAAATATGCACCCATACCTGTTAGACTAGCTTTGCCTCTCGAGCCTAATTTTTAAGCAAACATACCATTTTTATCCTGACATTTTTTTACATATTCCATGGCTCGATCAATTGCATCAGGCAAACGATCGACCTGTAACTCAATCGAATGAGCCTCGAGTAATGCCATAAGATTCCATCCCGTAACCGATAAATCTACATGAGCAACAGTCCCCTTTCCATATGCGTATGCCCAGCCTCCATTTTCATTTTGTCCATCAATAATCATAGATATGGTTTTTTTGGCCAGATCATGAATATCTTCTCTTTTCATTCTTTGATAAGCCATAACTACCGCACGGGCAAAAATAGGATGCGCATAAGAATCTCTCTGGGATTTAACTTTACTGATCGAAACCTTCGAAAGATATTCAACCCCATTTTCCAAAGCCAACCCTCTCTTTGTCGCTAAATCCAATTCGCAATTTTGTAGAAAACAAATTACTGCCATTCCAGACATAGCTATACTATTCGAAGGCTTTAAATTCCCTTTATCATCCCGATCATTTGCTCCCCACGACCCATCGGAAGTTTGCATCATGTCCAACCAATCCAATCCTTTATGTATGGCACTTTTAATCTCATCTGTACCCCCGGAAATAAGAAACCTTCTTTCTCTTTCAATTGGATCACAACTTCCAAAACTCAAATTCAACCGATCAAAATAATTCTTTATTTTGGAAACTGAAATATCTTTGGCTGCATTCTTTGCTTCTTTTTCCATCAAAATGATTCTCGAAATTTCTGATCTTGGAACATCTCTTTTGTAAGATAATTTATTGCCATCCGATTGGATCATATGATTTTCACCAACTAATTTTGATTGATTATCAGAATTTAAAAAATCAACTTCGCCGCTGATCACATTTACTGAGGTTAAGCCTGATTTTGAATTAATAGCAAAACTGGTACCTCTTACCCCTGCAAAACCAAGCTCAGATTGAACTAGAAATGAGGATTGCTTATTAAGCTTTTTCACCACAACCACTAGTTCACCTAAATCTAAATTTAACTTTATACGCGATGGGCTTAACTCATTATTTAGAGAGGAAATTAAACCCTCATCAGATTGGAATTCTTTTTGTCCAAATGAAGTAATTAAAAAATTTGCATTGTTTCCTACGCTCATACTCGTTCCATTGGTAAAAAGAATAATCGCCTCTCCATTATCTTCAGTAATTAATCGAGTACCTTGAGTAAGTACCTGCCCGATTTCCACATAATCTGATTTAGGATTTCCTTGCAATTGATACCGTACTTTTCCAGACGAAGAAATAACCAAAGCTGCACCATTTTTAAAGGAGTCATCCGGATGCGATTCCCACTCAAAATAATCGAGGTCTCGAATATCAGAAAAATTATTGTCCTGAGAATCGGTTATGTTTTCATGAACTTCCTCATCTGAGAAATAACCTCCAAAATACAAAAGTAATGCAATGCAAATAGCACCAACTATGAAAACAAAAAAAAGAGAAATAACACCAATTTTCCAAAAAAGTAAGGATCGAGTTTGAAAATTAATTATCCCTGAGTCTCTAATCAGAATCCAATTTTTACCATCCGTACAAATTTGATCATCACTTTTCAAGCGACCCATCTTTATATCGGCTAAAATTTCATCCTTTGAAAAAGGACCTTTGGTTTTTCCATCTTTAAAGACAAAAATTTTCATCCATTCATTACATTACAACATATTAAAAAGGATATAAATTCGAGTGTTTGTTTTAATAAAAAAATTTGTCGTAAGTTGAAGGACTCCCCATCACAACGGTAAAATTATAGAATTCATGAACCGCTATGGTAAAAACTAATGCATGCAAAAAAGATTTCTTCCTCATCGACATGTATAGCAAGGTCATTGAAATCATAGATGGATATAAAAGAAGATGACCTAAAAAATCTCTCTGCGTATGCAAAAGTTCAAAAAAAAGGGCAAATCCAAGGATCGACCAAGCCAGACTTACTTTAAAATACCTACAAACCTCCAATACAGGAACAAAAATAAAAATAGTTTCTAAAATAGGAACCAGAAAAATGGCCGCTAATCCCATACTATAATCAACAAGTCCATCCCTATGAATTTTTCCACCACTTACCGACAGCCAGGAAGGAATAATATAAAAGACAAAAGGCAATAATAAACAGATGAAATAAGATTCAATAACGACTCGCCCTTCACTCAATCGATTCCATCGGATTATTAATTTTTCAAACATGAAGATCTTACACCCAAAGTTTTGAACTTTTTAAATTTAAGCAAATAAAGAAATGATTATCAGATTTTCAGACCAATCAAGTTAACCAATTAATCGATCAAATTTTTTCTGTAACCAAAACCTGGTCCTCGAATTGTTGAAAGATCAAGCACTCCTTCTCTTCTTTGATATACTCCTGGATGAACCTTGGCCTCATTTTTTGATGCATCCGGATAAAATTGCATTCCATTACTTTCGACACCCATTATTGTACCGGCATGAAAACCGAGCAAAACATGAGAAATTTGGGCAAGCATGGGATTTGTTAAATCCTGAACCATAATCTGCATACCATGTGCTCTTGCCCAGCACAGGGATAAAAGAGCACCAGTTTGAGTTTTACAGGTCTTTAGAGCCACCCCATTCCATCCTAGATTCAAACCCATACGAACATGTTTCCAATCATGAGCACTTTCATCCATGAAAAGAGGCTTTCTCTCAACCACTGACCTTACATCAATCCGAGTTTTTTCTAAGTCATATGGGAAGGGCTGTTCCACATAAAGTACCTTATCCCAGATCGTCAGATAATTTATTTTCAATTGGTCAAGAATTTCGTTCACATATTCGGGGTCTGTCACCGTGCAGTTAAAATCAGCACTCAAAAATTCAATACCCAATTCGCATCCAATCTTACCCACATTAACTAAACGGTTATAATCCCATTTCGAATCATTACCCCGCAGTTTGATTTTTAAACATTTTAATCCATCACGCTCAATCCACCCCCTAAGATCTTGAGGATATCCGTCTTTTGGTTCATTTCCGGAAAGTTCTGATTGATTCAAAGGATCTAATCCTCCCACCAAGTGCCAAACAGGAATTTCATTGGGTAAATCATGCACTAAAAAATCAGCGGGTGTTTTATTCTCAAATGAAAAATTATTTTTATCAACCGGTTCAATAAAATTGCTAAGATCTGAATTTAAAAATGAAGAATTATAAGTCTGATAAGTCGGAATTTCATTCGCCATTCCATAAGCATCATGAAGAGAGAGATCAAAAGCGGAAGCACAGACTAATGCTGCAAGCCATGGCATTGGTTCTTTAGAATCTCGAAAAACTGAATTAAATTCAGAAAGCTTAATTGGCATACGTTCAAAAACAAAAGTATGTCCAAGTTCAAGTGCATGTCCAAAATCTCTAAATGAATGAAAATCAGCACATAGTATTTCGCAAAATGCCAATAATGAATCCAATCTCTCCTGATATGAAAGACTGGAAGGCCAAACCCATTGAACGCTTAAAGGAGTTTCACCCCATCCAAAACTTTTTGTTCCGTCTTTTTTATTAACTTCTACCTGAACTCTTGCACATGTCACAGAATTCAGGGTTTCAGATCCAAATTTTAAAGGAACTCTAGTTTTAATAGGAATAAAATTAAGACTTACTCCGCTTATTTGGATATCGGTTTTTTCTGGCACCAGAAAATTAAAGATAGTTTTTTCAAATTTGGTCAAACCAGTTCTGAATGATTAATAGCTCGCTAAGGTAATAAATTAAATCTTTTACCAATGTAAATTTGAGGTTTTTTTCAATTCATATCTCTTCTCTTAGGATTTCCTGCTTTAAACATGCGAAGTTCTGAAAACTTTTCTCGATTTGAAACTAATTAGGAATTTCTGATCTTCACAGCCAATAAAATAATACCAGATAAAACTTTCCTACCTTCCGATGAACCTTTACAAATTGATTCTCAAAGTAACATAATAACACAAATAACTTCAAACATCGCATTCTCTAATTTTGACAACTTTAAACCCAGCCTCCTTAAATTGAAAAATATGAGTGACCATCCATTTTTACAGAATTCACCCCTTCCCAAGTGGTCTAGTTTTGCCCCCGAGTGTATTCGTGATGATATCACTCTAGCTTTAAGTAAAGCTGAAGATAACCTTCAAACTATCCGAGATTTAAATTTGTCTGAAGTAAATTTTGAAAATACTGTAAAAGCTCTTGAAAGTTCCACCCGTGAATTAGATGAGGCGTGGGGACTCATAGCTCATCTGGACTCAGTATGTAACTCTGAAGAACTAAGAAATGCTCACAATGAAATGCTTCCTGCAATCTCTGAATTTAGTGCAAAGATTCCATTGGATGCAAAATTGTGGGAAGCGATTAAATGCTTTGCAGAGACTGATGAAGCAAAAAAACTTCCCCAAATTGATCAGCGACTCCTCTCTGAAACGATTAAAGATTTTCAGGAAGCAGGTGCTGATTTAGCATCTGAAAAAAGGCAACGACTTGAAGAAATTTCAAGCGAGTTAGCAAAAGTTACTCAAAAGTTCTCTGAAAATGTTCTGGACGCCACAAATAATTGGCAAATGGTGGTTAAAGAAGAGGATAAACTTTCCGGACTCCCCCTCTCTGCAAAAAGTGCGGCCAAACAGGCTGCGATTAAAAAGTTTGGAGATGAAGAAGGTGCGAATTGTTGGCTTTTTACTCTGCATGCACCTTCCATGTTGCCCGTTCTTCAATATTTGGAAAATGAAGAGCTTAGAAAGAAAATCTGGACAGCAAGTGATTTACTTGGGACTGAAGAACCATTTGATAACCAGGATCTCATTAAAAAAATACTCTCACTTCGCCAGGAAAAAGCAGAGATACTTGGAAAGTCTAATTTCGCAGATGTTGTACTCTCCCGTAGAATGGCAAAAAATGGAGCAAATGCTGATTCATTTATTTCAAAATTAAAAGATCAAACGCTCCCATTTTTCATTCAAGAAAATGAAGAATTAGAAAAATTTAAAGCTGAAAAATCTAACCATTCACCAGACTTATTACAACCATGGGAAGTTGGCTTCTGGGCAGAAAGACTGAAAAAAGAAAGATATGATTTTAATGACGAGGACTTAAGACCTTACTTTCCTATTCAGTCCGTTCTCGGGGGAATGTTCAACCTTGTCACCAAAATCTTTGGCCTCGAGATCATCGAAAGGTCCACCCAAGTAAACGAAAAAATTTTCTCTCATGGGGATAACAGCAAAGATCCAGTTGAAGTATGGCACGAGGATGTTCGGTTTTATGATTTATATGATCAGGAAAATCGACATTTACTTGGATCTTTTTATGCAGACTGGCATCCTCGCTCATCCAAGCGAGGAGGTGCATGGATGAATTATCTTAAAACTGCTGAACCCGATAAAAATGGAGTCAGGCAACCACACCTGGGTCTAATTTGTGGAAATTTAACCGCTCCAACTGCTGACCAACCCGCCTTATTAACTCATTACGAAGTAGAAACAATCTTTCATGAATTTGGACATCTCCTCCATCATTTATGCGGGGAGGTTAAACATCGTAGCTTGAATGGGGTAAATGTTGCTTGGGATTTTGTCGAACTCCCCTCCCAAATTATGGAAAATTGGTGTTGGGAAAAAGAAAGTCTCGATCTATTTGCTAAACACTTCGAGTCTAGGGAACCTATTCCCGAGAATCTATTTGAAAAGATGATCCGAGCCAGAAACTTTATGGCCGGGAATGCTATGATGAGACAACTTGCATTTTCAAAATTGGATCTATTTTTACATCGAACCTTAGCCCTTAAAGAATTCAATGATTTAGAAGAGGAGATCAACTCCACACTAGTCGAATATTTACCCAAAAGAAAATCTCCTGCTCGTACGATTGTGCATCGGTTTAGTCATTTATTTAGTGGTCCAGTAGGTTATGCATCCGCGTATTACTCGTATAAATGGGCCGAGGTTCTGGATGCTGATGCATTCACACGATTTAAAATGGAAGGTGTAATGAATGAAAAAACTGGTCGTGAATTCCGTGATAAAATTCTAAGTCGGGGGAATTCAGAAGAGCCAGACAAACTATATCATTCTTTTATGGGCCGTGCACCCAGTAACGAAGCACTTCTAAGAAGAAGTGGATTATCCTGATCAATTGAAACTTTTATAAATTATGTCCACAAAGCCACAAGTTCTTGCATGGATTACCTGTGATTCTGTCTATGTTGATCCAGCAACGGGAAAAAATACTCTCCTCGGTATTTTTTCTAATTTACGGGCGAAAGAATTTCCTGTTGTTCATCCAAGGATGATATGGTTTCTCTCGTTTTCCGATCTTACTCAGGGTAAGCATATGCTTAAAATATCTATAAGTATTCCGATGTCAGAAGAGGAGCCACGAACCATAATCGATCGAGAATTTGAATCACCTGGCCCCCAGCACAGAATCAACCTAATAAACGATATTCACCGTTTAAAATTTGAAAAACCAGGGAACTATTCCATTTTAATTGAAATCGATGATCAGGTTGTACTTGCAAGCACTTTTCCAATTACAGAGGTTAATTAGAACATGCATTCACTATTCAGACTAACTCTTCTTTTGCTATTATTTGTTTCAACTTCTTACGGACAAAATACATCCAAGCCCAAACAAAACTTCCCCAAACCATTTCTGGAAAAGGTTGAAGGATGGCCTGTTGAATGGAATCCAGTTTTCAGAATTGATCAGAATAAAAAGCTGTTCCCTGATGTTAAAAAAGCATTGGCTAACCATCTTCAAAGAATAAAATACATACTTGACCTAGAGAAGGTAAAAATTCTTCAAACCTTGCCCATACGGGTCGACTTGGACCACAAACTAGGAAATATGCAATATCATCCAAACAAAGGTTGGTTGATCAATAATGGCCATGATCCGACACTTGAAAAAAGAGTACATGTACCAAGAGCGAGACAGCTTTTGAGCAGAGATCAATGGGCAAAACATCCCTACGTTATTTTACACGAATTAGCACATGCATATCATGACCAGATTTTAAACTTTAATCATCAGGAAATTATCGATGCCTACGAAAGGGCAGAAAAACAAGGTCTTTACAAGCAGGTACTTTTATTCAGAGGAGGAAAAACAAGTCACTATGCACGCACAAATCATAAAGAATTTTTTGCCGAAATGACAGAGTCTTATCTGGGAGTTAACGATTTCTATCCTTTTGTTAGGGCCGAACTTCAGGAACATGACCCAAAAACATTTTCTCTGATGCAAAAAATTTGGGGCAAAATTTAAGCTCCTTACCATACTTAAATACTTCAATTTATGACCGATCGTATATCATCTAACAATACCGAATCTGCACCACTCCTCGTGGTCGGGTCCGTTGCATTTGACAATGTCATCACGCCATATGGTGAAAAAGAACATATTTTGGGAGGGGCGGCCTCATATTGTTCATTCGCTGCTAGCTATTACACAGATGTTCAAATGGTTGGGGTTATAGGGAATGATTTTGGGGAAGAATATCTTGACCGTTTGCGATCAAGAGGGATCGACTTGGAGGGTGTACAAAAAGATGAAAGTGGCCCGACATTTTTTTGGAAAGGTAAATATCACGAAAATTTCAACCGTCGGGATACACTTGATATTCAACTGAATGTTTTTGAAAAATTTAGGCCTGACCTTCCAGATTCTTACAAAAATACCCCTTTCGTGCTTTTAGGTAATATACACCCTGCCCTACAATCCCATGTACTGGATCAATTAGAAGGTAAATCTTATGTTTTGGCTGACACGATTGATTTATGGATAGAAATTGAAAGGAATGCTCTTCTTGAACTCATAAAAAGAATAAACCTCTTCGTTATTAACGATACCGAAGCGGAAGAATTAACAGAAGAAAACAATATTATCCTTGCTGGAAATAAGTTAAGAAAAATGGGCCCAGATTCTGTAATCATTAAAAAGGGTGAACATGGAGCAATTCTTTTTCATGAAGATGGTCTTTTTGCCCTTCCCGCCTACCCGGTTACAGAACTCAGAGATCCAACGGGTGCAGGAGATTCTTTTGCAGGTGCACTTATCGGAAGAATGGCGTCAAAAAATTCAACTGACTTTAAATCAATAAAAGAAGCTATGCTTTATGCAACATCCACAGCGAGCTTAACTGTAGAAGCGTTTGGATGTGACAGACTTGAGTCTGCTGGAGCTGCAGAAATTCAGCAGAGAGTGGACTCCCTATTAAATGTGATCTCAATTTAATCAATACGGTTCGCTTTTATAAGGGCTAATCATTTACACATAATAGTGCCCTCCAGTTTTATAATAAGTCTTCTTTTTATACTTTCTCTTATTGTTTTCAGTCCTGTAGTTAAGGATAGTATCGCAGAGCCTAGTGGGGCGTCTTCTATTATTCAGCCTATTGAACCAAAAAAGAAGAGTGAACCCAGATCCATCCTGTCACCAGCAGAAATAGCAAAACTTCCACCCGATGGAGGGAAACACTTTAATCGTTTGATTTTCCAAGGAAGCCCCTACCTTCTTCAACACGCAGAAAACCCAATTGATTGGTATCCGTGGGGCGATGAACCTTTTAAAAAAGCACTACAGGAAGACAAGCCAATTTTCTTATCAATAGGTTATACAACATGTCATTGGTGTCATGTAATGGAGGATGAATCTTTTGAAGATGAAGGTGTGGCAAAGATTTTAAATCGCGAATATATTTGTATAAAAATTGACCGCGAAGAAAGACCTGATGTGGACAATATTTACATGTCTGTTACTCAGATGATGACGGGCCGTGGTGGATGGCCCATGACAATAATCATGTCACCCGATAAAATTCCTTTTTTTGCCGGAACTTACTTCAGTAAAGAATCTATGATGCAACTCCTTCCTCACTTTGCAAACATCTGGAAAAATGAAAGGAAAAAAGTTCAAGAGATTGGAGAAGCAATAATTAAAAGTCTTCAAGAACTAGAAGATAACCGAGCAGGAGGTAATTTAAATAAATCTCATTTAGTAGCCTGTTTTTTTGCCTTAAAACAGGATTATGACTCAGAGCTTGGTGGTTTTGGAAATGCTCCAAAGTTTCCGACTCCTCATACTTTGAGTTTTCTTCTTAGATATCATAAGCGCACAGGTAACCGAGAAGCTTTAGAAATGGTTAAAAAATCTCTTAAAAAAATTCACCGAGGTGGAATCTACGATCAAATTGGTTTGGGTATACACCGATACTCCACAGATCAAAAATGGCTCGTTCCACACTTTGAAAAAATGCTTTACGATCAGGCTCTTTTTGCACTGGCAAATCTCGAATGTTTTCAGGTAACAAAAGAATCATACTATGAAAGAATCGCTAATGAAGTACTCAGTTATGTGGTCAGAAATATGACTTCTCCACAGGGTGGCTTTTATTCAGCAGAAGATGCAGATAGCGAAGGAGAGGAAGGAAAATTCTATGTTTGGTCAGTAAAAGAGATCAAAGACATTTTAGGACCAGAAAACACTCAACTTTTTGCTGACCTCTACCAATTACAAGATGGTGGTAATTTTAAAGATGAAACTACCAATAAAAAAAATGGTTACAATATTCCTCATTTGCGAGTTTCTATCGAAGAATATGCAAAAGAGAAAAATCTAAATTCTTTTGAACTTAATAAAAAGATCGCACATCTGAAAAATTTACTTTTTCAAGAGAGGGAAAAAAGAGTTCGCCCTGAAAAAGACAAAAAAATTCTTACCGATTGGAATGGTCTGATGATCTCTGCATTTTCCCGATCGGCAATGACTTTAAATAACGAAGACTATCTTTTAATTGCGAAGAAGGCAGCAGATTTTTGCCTCTCATACCTTCGCAAAAAAGATGGGACTTTATTAAAAAGATGGATTGGCGGACATGCAGCTTTACCAGCTCATCTTGACGATTATGCATTTTTAAGTCAGGGCTTACTTGATTTATTCGAGGCTAGTTTTGAAGAGAAATACTTACGAACTTCAATAGAACTTATCGATCTTGCTCTTTTTCATTTTGAAGACAATCAGGGAGGTGGTTTTTTTCTGTCCTCAAAATCGGGCGAGAAACTTTTAATCCAATCCAAGAAAATTTATGATGGTGCAATTCCTTCTGGTAATGCCGTTATGGCTTTAAACTTGTTGCGATTAAACAAGATAACGGGAGAAAAAAAATATCTGACCTCTGCAAAAAATCTCTTTTCAGCCTTCTCTGGTTTCTTGGAAGAAAATCCAAGAAGTTCAGAAATGCTGATGCAAGCACTAGACTTCGCACTCGCACCAGCAAAAGAAATTATAATCGCAGAAAAAAAAGAAAATATTGAAAATTCTAAATTACTGAGCGAGATAAGAAAAAAATTTCTTCCTTCCAAAGTACTGCTTTGGTGTCCTTTGGACTCAGAACAGCACAAAATTTTTAAAATTTCTCCTTATTTAAAAAATTACTTACCTGAAGATAACAAACCTACCGTTTATATTTGCGAAAATTATACTTGTCAAAAACCGGTAAAAGGCCTGAAGGAACTAAGAAAAGCACTGGATAAATATTAGATATTTTTTTCTCCGTGATGCAGGCACACAATTGAGAATGTCATTGCTTTATGACCGACCTTTGAAAATCCAGTATCCATTATTTCCAGATCAAGTTCCTTACGGTTTGGAAAATTAGAAATGCTCGTTCCAAGATAAAGATATGCATCCCTATCTCCAGTAACCATTCTAGCAAACCAAGGTAAAATAAACTTTAAATAAAAATAATAAACCGGGCGAAACCACCAGTAAGGCTGACTAAACTCAAGTACGATTAATCGTCCCCTTGGTTTTAAAACCCGAAAAATTTCTGATAGACCTTTTCCCCGATCAGCCAAGTTTCTTAATCCGAAAGAAATCGTAACCAAGTCAAAACTTTCATCCGGAAAAGGGAGATCCAAACAATCTCCCTCCTTAAACGGAAAATTTTGCTCGTTCAAACCCAGCTTTTTTCTTTTTTTGCGGGCTTCAACAAGCATAGGTTCGCAAAAATCTACACCCGTAATTTCTTTTGCTGAAGGGATACCTTTTTGCAGTGCAAAAACAACATCCCCACTCCCAGTAGCAATGTCTAAAATAGAAGAACAATCTCCTTTAGCAGCAAGACGAACTAATTTTTTTCTCCAATTAAAATCGATTCCACCTGAAAGAAGATGATTAGCCAGGTCGTATTTTCTAGCCACTCTTGTAAAAGTAGCTTTAACCGCTTCAGGGTCAGGTTTAGTCAAGTCCTAGGTTTCCTTATGCTTTCCAAAACTTTCAACCACCCACTCGGATAATTCCTTATCCGGGTCGTCCACAACTTTTTTATCGATAATAAATTCTTTCTTCCCAGTTCTTTGATTAATAATACCTAGACCATGGACAAAATCTGAAAATTTCCTATCACAAATAGCCCGAACAGATCGATTCTCAGAAATGGATTCTTTAACAATGGCGATTTTTGCATTCTTACGAAACTTCAGTGTGAATCCACTTTCTTTCTTAAAACTCTCTGCAAATCGATCAACATCTTCTAATTGAGAATCATCTAGTTGATCCCGTTTTTCCTCTAATAGAATTTCCAATTCCTTATTCGGATTTTCAACTGTATTTGCACATACTGAGAAATCGCGAATCGCCGTTGAAGGCAGTTCGAATTTAAAATCTCTGAATGTTTTTTCCAAAATCGTAACCAATCCCCTAGCACCGGTTTTTTCCAAAGCTGCTTTCTCGGCAATCTTATCAATCGCATCCTTTTCAATCTGCACATTAATGTCGTATCCTAAAAAGTCATTTTTATATTGCTCCAAAACATTTCCTTCCGAAGAGTTTAAAATCTCAGCCAAATCCTCTTTGGTAAGTTCTTCACAGGCTACTCTTACTGGCAAACGACCAATGAATTCTGGCTCAAAACCATAATCAATAAAATCCTTGGTTTCTGCTTGGGAAAGAAATCGGTTTGATGATTCATCTGAGGAAAGATTTTCTTCGGCAGACCCAAATCCAATTCTGTTCAAATTTAAACGCTTTCGAATATTCTCCCCAAGCTGGTCAAATGCACCACTCACAATAAATAAAATATTGCGTGTACTTATGGTACTTTTTTTGGGCTTACTGCCCTTTTGCATATCCATAAATGCTTTCATTTGACCCATCATATCCTGTGGAGCATGAAGTCCGACCTCTGTTTCTTCCATCAATTTGAGCAGATTGATTTGAACACCCCGCCCGGATACATCTTTACCGTTTCGGGAAGACTCGGATGCAATTTTATCAATTTCATCCACATATACGATACCAAATTCTGCAAGCTCAACATCACCATCTGCTGATTTCACTAGGTCTCGAACGATGTCTTCGACATCATATCCAACATACCCCGTTTCTGAAAACTTTGTTGCATCCGCTTTTACAAAAGGGACTCCAATAAGCTTGGCAACATTTCTCATCAGAAATGTTTTACCTACTCCCGTTGGACCGAGAAGGAGAACATTTGGCTTCACATACTCTGTTTTGGATAATTTCTTATCACTCAAACACCTCCGAACATGATTATAGTGGTCGCATACAGCGACGGAGAGAACACGCTTGGCTTGTTCTTGTTTGATTACAAAACGATCCAGATAATCACGAATCTCTTTAGGCCTGCGGTCAAATGAACGTATTGCATCCAATTGTTCATCCCTGGACGCTTCATTGGTTGGAGTAGACGGCTTTTTTTTCTTTTCTTCTTTGTCTTCTGGTGTACTCGCCTTCATTGATTCCATAAAAGGAGCAAATGCAACTTGGACATTTTTATTATTCATAAGGTCACGAAGTTGTTTTTGTATTTCCTCTAGGGGGTTATCATCATCTTTTTTGGTCATTTTTTTTTAAAATGGGTTTGACAGGTCATTGAGTAACAGGAATCTATGAAACATAAACTAACCCCAAAGTAAAAGTCTTTCAAACCGAATTATCTATCATGTCAAACAACCTGACCAAACGCCAAATAGTTCAAAAAATTTACGACCAAGGAAACCACAACCATGAACATGTTCGTGAGATAGTTCAACAAACCTTAGATATTATGCAGGATGCACTCTGCAGTGGAAAAAATATAGAACTTCGAAAATTTGGTGTTTTTGAACTGCAAGTTAGGAAATCAAGAGTCGGCAGAAATCCTAACAAACCCGAAACGGATGTGGTTATTCCAAGACGTGCAGTAGTTAAATTTAAAGCGGGTAAGGAAATGAAAAGTGGATTGGCCAAACTCGACCTAGACGAGATTGATCCCTCCTAAGCTAATACCTGGCAATGTTTGAAAGCTTACCCGGCTTTCGGGATTTTCCTCCTGAAACCTGTGCCCAAAGGAATCACTTATTTCGAGTATTTCGTACAGTTGCTCGTGCTTATAATTTTTCTGAATATGATGCCCCTGTCCTCGAACCACTTGATTTATATGTGGAAAAATCAGGGGAGGAAATTGTCGGTCAGCTTTTTCATTTTGAAGATAAAGGAAATCGTCGGGTTGCTCTTCGACCAGAACTTACTCCCACACTTGCCAGGATGGTGGCAAGTCAGGCAAATTCCTTACCTAAGCCCATAAAATGGTTCAATATTGGTGAACATTTTAGATATGAGAGACCTCAAAAAGGAAGAGGACGATCGTTTTTTCAATTCAATGCTGATCTGCTGGGTGAGACAAATCCACTCGCTGATGCCGAATTAATTTCTCTGCTTGTTGCCATCTTTCACACTCTAGGGCTTGGACCTAATGATTTTAAAATCAGATTAAGTGATCGAATAAGCTGGGTTCATTTTTTATCAGACCTTGGTATTACCGACGAACAAAGACCCTCGGTTCTTGATGCAATTGATAAAAGCGAAAGAAGAAAGCCTGAACAAACAATTGAATCCCTTGAAGAAGTCGTTCCACAAAAAGGTGAAATACTCTTCAATCAGATTTCTGAGATCAAAAAAATTGATTCACTTGACGGTATCGTAGATAAATTAAACTCAATCGGTGAAGAGGAAAGTAAAAGAGCACAGGATTGGTTACAATTGATTAACTTCTTAAAAGCACATGGTGCATACGAATGCGTTAAGATTGATTTATCGATCGTACGTGGGCTAGCCTACTATACAGGTTTTGTGTATGAAGCATTTGAGACAACTGGCGAAGGTCGTGCACTGGCTGGTGGTGGACGATATGATCACCTTATAAAAAAACTTTCCGGCAATATTGATATGCCCGCGGCTGGATTTGCAATTGGTGATATGACTCTTAGCGATTGCCTAAAGTCCAAAGGCTTACTCCCCAACTATGTAATGTCTCCCGACCTCT
The DNA here is from genome assembly GCA_002694035.1 of Opitutia bacterium. Classification (GTDB taxonomy): domain Bacteria; phylum Verrucomicrobiota; class Verrucomicrobiia; order Opitutales; family Seribacteraceae; genus Seribacter. Next base: position 3,520 of record NZKY01000102.1, on the reverse strand, counting down.
ATATTATTTCCTCAGTAGAGAATACTGAATTTGGAATTTCACTTATTTCACAATGTAGAAAAGCTGGATTTTCCGTATCCTATTCCCTGAAGAATGCTGCCTTTGGCAAACAGTTCAAAGAAGCGGGTAAAAGTGGAGCCCGTTACGGACTAATTCTTGGGGAAGACGAACGGGAAAAATCAGAAATCAAAATTAAAGACTTCAAAAGTGGAAAAGAAAAAACAGTTTCTCAAAAAAGTTTGATTGAAGAACTGGAAAACTTAGACGAGGCTGGTGGAATAGACTGAGGTAACCATGGAAAGAGAAGTTCCTGATTATCAAATCTCCCAAAATCAAAAAAGAGAAAAAAATAGGAACCATCTTAAGAAAGAAAGTAGAAGAGGTTTCTTATTTAAATCAATTCTAGGTCTTGGTTCGCTTGTCGGTTCCTATCTCTATCTTAGATTTGAAGCCAATTGGTTGGAAACAACCCGAAAGAAAGTCGTCATTCACAGCCTTAAAAATAAAACACCCATTCGTCTTTTACATTTATCCGATTTACACTTTTCAAATACAGTTTCGCTGGAAAATATTGATTTTGCACTTCATACGGCTTATTCACTTTTGCCCGACATTTGTGTCATAACCGGTGATTTTATTACCGACCAAAAAACTGATAATGAACTCAAGGATATGAGCCGTATCCTTTCAAAATACGCCAGAAAAATTCCTACTTTTGCATCACTTGGAAATCATGATGGTGGGGAATGGGCAGGATCAAGGGGTGGACCGAAAAGTAGTCAGAAAATAGAACAAATGCTAAAATTTTCCGGGATTAAATTACTCCAAAATCAAATAAATTCAATTTATATAAAAGGTCACCCAATCACCATCGCTGGAGTCGGAGATTTATGGTCTAAAACTTGCCTCCCTCACAAATGCCTAACCAAAAACTTAAAGACAGAAAGTCAAAGAACCGTCCTTCTACTTTGCCATAACCCGGATGCCAAGGAACTTCTAAAAGACTATCGTTGGGACCTCATGCTTTGTGGACACACCCATGGCGGACAACTTAAAATTCCATTTACAAATTGGACTCCATTTGCCCCCGTTCAGGACCGTTCGATGGTCGAGGGATTATTCATTTGGAAAGGAAGACAAATTCATATTACCCGGGGAATAGGAAATTTATGGGGTTTTCGTCTGAATTGCCGTCCCGAAATCAGCATGCTCGAACTTTCCTCATCCTAAATTGTGTCCAAGGTTTATTTTTTAAACGATCAGGGTCCTGTATGGTTCCCGGACCCTGCCCTTTCAAATAAAGAAGGGCTTGTTGCCGTTAGCGAAACCTTGGGAACGNAACGACTCATNCTTGCTTATCAAAATGGTATTTTCCCATGGCTCAAAATTGGNGAATATCCACTTTGGCANTGGTTTTCNCCTGATCCGAGATTTCTTCTCTTCCCTAAAGAATTTAAGATTTCCCGAAGCTTAAAAAAAGCAATAAACGAAAATCTGTTTGAAATTCGGATCAATCAAAATTTTCGCCAGACCATTCAATCCTGTGCACAGGCAGAAAGACCTGATCAGGAGAGCACATGGATTGAAAACGATATGATTGAAGACTATTGTAAACTNAATGAATTAGGAATCGCACATTCCATAGAAGCTTATTACGAAAATAAATTAGTCGGCGGGCTTTATGGATTACATATGGGAAGTTCCTTTTTTGGAGAATCCATGTTTTATAAAAAACCGGAAGCATCCAAAGTCTGCCTATTCAAACTGGTTGAAATTGGAATCAGTCACAATTTTCATTTTATTGACTGCCAGGTTCATACCCCACACTTAGAAAAAATGGGTGCAGTTNAAGTTCCGAGAAATATTTTCTTAACAAAATTAAATGCTAGTTTGAACACCGAACCCAAAAAATTCAAATGGGATGAAATCATCTAGTCTTTCAGAATTGCTCAAAACTTAAACTCATGAAAAAATGNTNCTCTTATGAATGAATCAAATCCGGAGCATAAAGACCTGACAAAGCTGGGTGAAGGTGGTACCCACCCGAATCGAAATCTGGAAACTTTTCCAAATCGAAATCCNGAACGTGATTATGTAGTGGAATTAAAAACNGACGAATTTACCTGTATCTGCCCAAAAACGGGTCAACCTGACTTTGCAGAGATTTTNATCCGTTATGTACCGGATCAAAAAATCGTNGAATCAAAATCCCTNAAGCTTTACCTATGGAGCTTTCGNGATGAAGGTACATTCCATGAACACTTTGCCAATCGCTTACTGGACGATTTAGTCGAGGCTCTCAATCCACGTTGGTGCCGGGTTGAAGTTGANTTTAATGCTCGGGGAGGAATTGGNATTATTGTTTCAGCTGAACACGGGACTCCTCCCGCGGTCGCTTTCGCATGAATACTCAGCAAGTAATCGAGGTTGCNNACCTGAAGATCTCAAATGATCTTCCTTTTACCCTTTTTGGCGGGATGAATGTTNTGGAATCCCGTGAACTCGCACTTGAGATTGCCGCATATTATAAAGAAGTAACTTCAAAATTAGGAATTCCCTATGTGTTCAAGGCATCCTTTGATAAAGCAAATCGATCTTCAATCACTTCTTTCCGTGGCCCTGGTCTGAATAAAGGATGTGAAATACTTGCCGAAATTAAAGAAACATATCAAGTGCCAGTTATTTCGGATATTCATGAACCCTTCCAGGCAAAGCCNGCTGCCGAAGTNATTGATGTTCTNCAATTACCTGCATTTCTNTGTCGTCAAACTGACTTGGTNGTTGCACTGGCTGAGACNGGAAAACCTGTTAATGTTAAAAAAGCCCAGTTTCTAGCTGCCCATGAAATGGGTCACATTATAAATAAATTTAAGGAAGCTGGTAATGATCAAGTTCTTCTTTGTGAACGCGGAAGNTCNTTTGGATACAATAATTTAGTGGTGGATCCATTAAATTTTGGAATTATGAAACGAACCGGCTGTCCGGTTGTTTTCGATGTCACGCACTCCTTGCAAATCCCCGGTGGGCGAAGTGATTCTGCCGGTGGTCGTCGACAGGCAGTATTTGATCTTATGCTTGCAGGCATGAGCCAAGGTATTGGCGGCCTTTTCCTCGAATCCCATCCGAATCCAAGCGAAGCCAAATGCGACGGCCCCTGTGCCCTCCCTCTCAACAAACTCGAAGCTTTTCTTTCTCAGGCTAAAGCCATAGACGACTTGGTAAAAGGACTGAATCCGGTGGAAGTCGAGTAAATTGAATGAGTAATTCACCCGACCCATGGGAAACTCTTCGGATATGGTTTCCTGACCTCGATGAAGATACCTGGTCAAAATTAAATCAATTCTGCGATCTACTTCGCGAATGGAATGCCAAGATTAATTTAATCTCTCGAAAAGACACCGACCGGTTGGAAATCAAACACCTTGCTCATTGCCTGACCATTACCAAATTTCTTCGGCTCATGCCCAAAGCTCGGGTGCTCGATGTGGGCACGGGTGGTGGGCTGCCCGGTATCCCTCTC
>NZKY01000101.1 GCA_002694035.1 Opitutia bacterium | reverse complement strand
CTTAAGAATTCAGAAAGCTAATCAACTTATTCTTTTGGAGAATTTTATTTTGGACCCTAAAAGTGATTCTGTTTATCCGTGGCAAAATTCTTTCCCATCTCCATTCTATGGCTGCCTGTATCTTTCTTCATCGATAGTCTCAGTGGATCTTCCTTGTCGAGATGCAATCCACAAAATGCAGTCTGAGAATCTTCTAGTTGGAGTCACATCCATGCATCGAAACGCAGGGTGGGTTATAAAGGTATTGGCAGGGGATCCTTATGAGTTCCGAAAAGCAATGAATAGAATAAGGGAACTCCTCTATGAAGCAGTCGGTCGATTGCCCACGAATTTTCGGAGGTATTAAAAAGATGCACAAATTTTGATTATGATTCCTGACACATTTCTTATTGCCGGTAGTGCCGCTTCTGTAGGCTTTATTCACACAATTCTTGGTCCCGATCATTATCTTCCACTTGTGGCCATGGCTAAAACAAATGGTTGGAGTGGACCGAAGACTGCAAGTTACACTGCCTTTTGTGGTTTCAGTCATGTGCTTGGGACCATCCTAATTGGTTCACTGGTTTTTCTTCTGGGTTTGGCTTTTTTTAATATCGAAACTGTTCAATCTGTACGCGGAGATTTTGCGGGGTGGTTTCTTTTACTGTTTGGTGCAATTTATCTTGTATGGGGTGTGAGATGGGTAATTCGTAAAAAGCAGTTAAAGCAAGATTCTGAGGAGGTTGAGGCACAGCCTTCAACTTTTTCGAGATGTACACCATTTGCTCTTTTCATTTTTTTTATTCTGGGACCCTGTGAGCCATTAATCCCATTGATGTCTTTTGGTACTGAAAATACTGAGATTTTTTCTTCCATATTGGTAATTTCTGCGTTTTGCGGGACTACGGTACTGACAATGCTTTTTTGTGTGATGCTTTTCTATTATGGGATCTCCCGCTTTTCTTTTTTTATAAAGCTGGAAGACTACATGCATGCTGCCACCGGACTGATCATTTTCTTGTGTGGATCAGCAATCCAATTTCTTGGTGCCTAAGGTTAGTTTTTGTAATCCGGATTTGGCTTTGGAAGTTTGGCCTTCATTCTTTTTTGCCAAACAATCAGTTTGTTCTCGAGATCTTTTGCAATTTTAGGCTTTTGCCCTGATAAATCTTTTGATTCAGAAGGATCGTTCTTAAGGTTGTAGAGTTCAATTTTTTCGTAATCATAAAATTTGATTAGCTTCCAATCCCCGTCGCGAATGGATGCTCCTGGGGTCCATGTTGATCCATGATAGTGTGGGTAGTGCCAGTATAATGGACGTGCTTCACCTTTATTTCCTGCCAGTTCGGGCAATAGGCTGCGGCCATCTGCATGTAGCTTTGGTCTGAGAGGAAGTCCGGCAAGTTTGAGAATGGTAGGGAAGAAGTCCATCGAGATAATTGGTTGGTTTGAAATACTCCCAGCTTTGGTAACACCCGGTGCCCGAATAATTGTTGGCTCCCGTACTCCTCCCTCATAAAGCCAGCCTTTGCCTGCACGAAGAGGAGAGTTACTTCCTGGTCCCATTTTTGGTTTGGTACTTAGTCCGCCATTATCTGAAAAGAAAATGATCACCGTATTATCAGACAAATTCAATTCGTCCAATTTGGCTAGCAAAGTTCCCACGCTGTCATCGACAGCTGAGACCATTGAAGCGAGGGCGGGATTATCCTGACGCATGCGGGTTTGACCTGAATGTTCTTGCACAGTCGGAGTATTACCTGAAAATTTTTCAGCCTTTTTTTGGTAATGATCAATATGTTTTCGGTAAGCCTGAATCGGCGTGTGAATGTTGTAGTAGGAGAGATAGAGAAGGAAGGGTTTATCTGTATCCCGTTTTTCTAAAAAACGCGTCGATTCTTCCGTCAGACGTTCAGTCAAATATTCATCTTTCTTATTGGATTTTAGAACAGGGTTGTTCCATGGTGAATAGTATCCTCCTGGAGGGCTACCTCTGTGATGGCCTCCAATATTGAAGTCAAACCCCTGATCGGTTGGCCAATGACCTTCATTTCCCAAGTGCCACTTGCCTGCAAAGAAAGTTTGATATCCATGGCTCTTTAATTCTTCGGCAATCGTGACTTCTTTTAGGGCAAGATTGTCACGATCCTGTGGATGCAGGAGTTTGTTCTTTTTATTATTCGAAGAACCGGGGATCCAGTCGGTTATGTCCACACGGACTGGGTGGCGTCCCGTCATGATACTCGCACGGGTAGGGGAGCAAACGGGACAGGCGGCATAGCCGTAATTAAACTTCATCCCCGTCTTCGCGAGTTTATCAATATTTGGGGTTTCATGGAAAGTGGAACCATAAGTGCCAAGATCCATCATCCCCATGTCATCAACCAAGAAGAAGACAAAATTTGTCTTCTTCTTGGCAATGAGGGAAAGTGAAGCGAGCAGAGATAAAATTACTATTCTGCTCATCAAAATTGTAGAATTAAAATTCTTTAGAAATACTCAAACCAATTACTCTTGGAGAACCTACTATCCCGGGTGCTGCTCCAAGACTCGTTAAGCTGCTAACTAATGATGTGTAGTATTTTTCATCAGTTAAATTAGTCCCGAAAATATTAAAATTCCAGTCGTCTAATGCGTATCCAATGTTTGCATCAAGTAAAGTATATTGATCAATTTTGTCGGTATTGTTACTACCACTTTGATCCCAATAAAATGATTCTCCAACAGTTCTTGTACCAATTTGATAATAAAGACCATTGTCTAAATCGTGAGTGATTAATGAAGATAGATTGTATCTAGGAACAAAAGAAACTTTTTCGTTTTTTAGATTTGAAAGAGAAGGATATATAGAGCTGAGGTCATTAACATCTTTAATTTCGCTTTCAGATAGCCCGAATCCAACAACGACCTTCCAACCGCCTTCCAAATCTACAGCTGTTTCAAATTCAATCCCGTAAATATTGACCTCATCGACATTAATAACATTGTAGTTTGTTGACCCTGACTCAGGCATTTCCATCTGATAATCTTTCACATCGTTTAGAAATCCTGACAAAGAAATAGTAAAATTTGAAGAAGGGATGTAATTAAATCCAATTTCGTAAGATAAAGTTTTTTCCTTCTCAAAAGAAGCATTGGCAGCGTTATCAGTGAATGCTGAGTATCCTCCTGGTTTTCCAGAATTGGAAAATTTCAGAAATGATGAGCTTATTTCTGTTAATTCGCGATTGATCTGAATAGATGATGAAAAAAGCGAGTTATTTTTGGACAATCTTAATGGTGCAGCATTTAGACTTAATGCAGGAGAAGGAACATCGAAGCCGAGATTCGGATTTATTGAGTTTAAGAAAGTAAAAGCTCCGTAGTTTGATAATTTATCCCTATCAAGCTTAGTAGAGGTACGGTCATGTCTAAGACCAATCTCAATAGAGTTTTGATCATGAATTTTTTTTGTAATTGAGGCAAAAAAAGCTAGGTTATCATTTTTTCTACTGAAAGTAGTTGATTCTTGGGTATTACCAAAGTTTGCATTGGGTGTTAAGGTTGCTCCAGGACCAAGGTTTTGTACTAATGTGTCTACTGGATAAGGGAAAAGATACCATCTTGTTGCTGTGCCACTTATATCGATGGAATGAAAATTTGTTCCGATACTCCAATTCAAAGATTCATTTCTGTTTGATTGTAGTAATATTTCTTGTCCCCAATTATTTTGATCCTGTTGAATTGTAGATGTCGCAGCAGTTGAGGTAGAAAGATCAATATCTAATTTATTAGGAGACATATCCCAGTCGTTTCTGTTTGTTAAAGATAAAATTTTTCCCCATTCAGTATCGTGTTCGATTTTTATATATTGTTGATTCTGATCGATATTTGTAGATTCATCAAAATCAACCGATCTATCGTAAAAATCTCCTCCATCTCTTCTAACGATAGGTTGTGCCCCTAATTCGTGGGAAGTGAATGAAGCACCGAGTGTTGCTTTTGTGCCAGCACCTCCATCCCAATGGAAGTTCAATCGACCATTCCATGTCTCAGAATCATTATCTCGTCCAGAAGTGTTATTTAAAAATCCATCACTTGAAGATCTTTGGATACCTAATGAATAGGAGAATTGCTCATCCATCGGTCCTGAACTGGAAATGTTGTATTTTTGAGTTTTGAAAGTGGCGTATGAAGCAGAAACTTCACTAGTCTGTGTTTCCCCGGGTTTTTTTGTGATTAGATTAATTGCACCTCCGGGTGCGAGTTTTCCAAATCGACTACCTTGTGGACCTTTGAGAACTTCGACTGCTTCCAGATCGTATAGATCAGAGCCATAAGAGAAAACATTTCCTTGAGGTACGCCATCCACATATAATTGCACTCCTGGAGAACCAAAAAATTGAGTGTTACCAATTCCACGCATGGTTAATACATCTCCAAATGATTTGATTCCATTTCCGCTTAAATGGAGGTTAGGAGAAAGTCCGTTAAGGTCCTGCAATGAATTAACTTTTCTGGATTCTAAAGTTTTCTCAGAAAGAATTGCACTTCTAGAAAGGTCTAAATCGGAAAGATTTGATGTATTTACAGAAAGTTCATCCAGTGTCGGACGAGAAGCATTATTAGAATCCTGTGCTAACAAGCTAATCGTAAGCAGAAGGGAGGAAGCAATTATTATGATTTTTTTCATTTTAAAAGGCTACCGTTATGTTTTTTTCAATGTCTTGCCGCAACTAAAATAAAGATTGTTTAGATTTTATCTTAATGGACTCTTTTCATAATCACCATAGTTGACCCAACCTGTTCGTGGTGTTTTTTTACCTGTGGTGTATCTTTCGTAGAAATTATTCCAGTCTCCGACAAAGGGATACTTATCAAAAATAAAGCCCCGATCGAACATTCTTGGATCTTTTTGAATTTTAAGCTCCTTTTGGAGTTTCACTCTTAAGGACCTCTCAATTTTTTCCACCTTTGGGTAACCTGCCAAATTATTTACGCAATCGGGGTCTATCTTAAGATCATAAAGTTCGGTCTGTCTTCTTTTACCAAAATTTAGCTTCCAAAATTTCGTTTCTTCCTTTCTTCGCTGTTCAAGAATGAGCGTTTTAGTCGGGCTTCCATCGCAATTTAAATAACCTGTTTCAGGATTACCCACCGGCCAACGATTTGGTTCAAAGTTTCTAATGTAGAGAAAATCATCTTTGACAATTCCGCGAATTGGATATCCTCGATTGAAGGGGCGACCTACATCATGTCTTTCTTTTCCAATAAGCACATGGTCTCGATTTAAATTAACCTGACCTGATTTAGGAGAAGAGAAAATATCAATTAGGCTTTGACCTGTTATTGCTTGCATTCCTGACCTTCTTTCTAAGACTTTTGCCACTTGTAAAAATGTTGGGGCAAAGTCTGCAAAGCTTACATAATCATCGACTACACGACGATTCCCTTGAATCCCGCTTGGCCAACGAATGGCCATTGGAATATGGTTTGAATAGTCATAGGCTTGGCCTTTGCATCGGGGAAAGGGCATTCCATGATCGGATGTGGCAATGACTATCGTATTTTTTGAAATCCCCGATTGATCTAAAATTTGCAAGATTTGCCCAAGATGATTATCGAAATGTTCAACTTCAATTGCATAGTCGAGCATGTCGTTACGTACGATATCGTTATCTGGCCAAAATTTGGGAACCCGATCGATATCGGAGAGATTTTTCCCCATCCTCTGTCCAATTCCTTTTTCATAACCTCGGTGAGGTTCCGAAGTACCAAACCAAAAAGCCCAAGGCTTTCCTTTTTCATTTTCATTCAGAAAAGAAGCGAAATTGGCTGAGTAATCTATTTTCGAAATCGATTGCCCAGGAGGTGTAAGTTTTTCTTTTGAGTATTGAATTCCAGTTATTAATCGGTCGATACCTCTGGAATTTCTGGCTATGCCGGGCCCCCATCCTTTACCTGTATATCCGGTTGAGTAACCATTTTCGGCAAGAACTTCCATCCATCCCTTAAATTTAGATGGAAAAATGTTCATGTGGTTGGCTGCTTCTTCTAACTGCCAAGAGTTACGCCCAGTCAATATGATGGCTCGAGAGGGAGCACATTTTGCATTTGGCGTGTATGCACGATTAAAAAGGATACCTTCATTAGCTAACCGGTCGAATGCCGGGGTATTTATCCACTTACATCCATATGCCCCAGCATGTCCGAAACTCCAATCATCTGCTATTGCGAAAAGAATATTGGGTCTGTGTTTTATGTCTTCTCCGTAGACATAAAAGTGGAGTAAAAAGAAAAAAAACGTTTTTAATTTCAAAATAATTTAGCTGAAAAAACTCATTTTAATGTATTTATATTATCTATTCAATTTTGAAAAAGATACTGTGAATTAACCTCAAAGGCGAGAGGCTAATTTCTCAACAATCGTGCTGCCGATGTTCAAAGAGGCAGTGGCAGCGGGGGAGGGTGCATTACAAACATTAATGATTCGTTCGCTTTCCTGAATTAGAAAATCATCAACTAAAGAGCCATCTGAACTAACAGCTTGTGCTCTTATTCCAGCGGGTGCAGATAGAAGATCATCTAATTTAATTTCGGGTATTAGTCTTTTAAGGGCTTTTACAAAAGCTTTCTTATTATAAGATCTCCACATTTCTTCCCATCCCATTTTCCAATGCTTTATTGCCATTTTTTGAAAACCGGGATAGGCGACTGATTCAAACAAATCTTTCAGATTGAGATCAAATTTACCGTAGGCTTCACGTCCAAAAGCAAGTACTGCATTAGGACCACATTCGACGCTTCCATCAATCATACGGGTAAAGTGAACCCCTAAAAATGGAAAAGCCGGATCTGGCACTGGGTAAACTAAGTTTTTGCACAGATGTTTGGCGTTTTCTTTAAGCTCAAAATATTCTCCTTTGAACGGGATTATTTTGGCAGGTGGATTTTGTCCACCAAGTTTGGTTATCTTGTCTGAATGAAGCCCTCCACAATTAATTAAATGCTTACATTCAATGGTTTGGTGATTTGTTTCAATTACCAGATTATTACTTTTAGTTTCAATTTTTATGACTTTGTGACCAAGGAAAAGCTTGTTATCTTCTTTTTCTCCGATTATTTCACCCAGTTTTAAGCATACCTGCTTGTAGTTCACAATTCCACACTCTGGAACATGAATAGCTTGTACGCCTGCGACATGAGGCTCAATTTCAAGCATTTCTTCACGGGAAATGATTTTACAATTTACTCCATTTTCTTTTCCCCGTTGAAAAATATTATGCATACGGGGAACTTCTTCTTCATTCAGGGCGACAACAATTTTACCACATAGTTGATAATCAATATCGTGGTGTTTACAGAATTGTTCCATGGCTTTTTTACCATTCCGACAATTGATCGCTTTCAATGAGCCCGGCTTATAATAAATTCCAGAATGTAGAACTCCTGAGTTGTGACCTGTTTGGTGCTTGGCTAAGACATGTTCTTTTTCAATTACAGCTATCGAAAGAGTTCGAAATTTTTGAGATAATTTATATGCGGTAGCAAGACCAACTATCCCTCCTCCAATTATTCCAACATCAAACACCCGTAAGTGGTCTTTAATCTAAAAGAATTTTTCCATACGATCGGTCCAAATGAGCATACCCGCCATCGGGGTAGATAATCTGACCGGTAGTATGAGAAGAGCGAGACGAAGCAAGGAAAACAACAGAATCAGCTATTTCTTGGTCAGTAGTCATTCTTTTACCCAGCGGAATATTCTCTTCAATAGAACGAAGAGTTTTTTGCGGGTTTTCAAGTGTGTCTAACCATCTTTGGTACATTGGAGTCATCACTTCTGCTGGAATGACTGCATTTACCCGAACACCCTTATCAGCTAGATCTAGTGCCCATTCCCGGGTTAGAGCATTTATTGCTCCTTTTGAAGCAGCATAGCCAGAAGTTCCGCCCTGTCCTGTGACTGCTACTTTTGAACCTATGTTTACAATCGACCCTTTATTTTTAATCAATTGCTCTAGAGAGTAGTGAGTGAGGGAAAAAACATGAATCAAGTTTTTTTGTAAACTGGAAAAGAATGACTCGGGGGTAGAATCTAATCCCACGCCATCGTTTGTACCAGCATTGTGGATTAAATGATCAATTCGGCCAGTCTTTTGGATTATTTTTTCGACTGCTTCACGACAAGCACTTTCCTCGGTTAGTTCAGTAGGAATGCAAAAAATTTCTTCTTTTTTACAACCAATCTCATAAATGAGAGATTGAGCATTTTCTGGATTTCGATCAAGAATGGCAACCTGTGCACCTTCCTCAAAAAAAGATCTTACAATAGCTGCACCTATTCCTTTCGCACCTCCGGTAACTAGAGCAACTTTCCCTTCAAGCCCGAGATTCATTGTGCTGGAACAACTTTTTGGGAAGATATACCAAGCTGATCAATTCCTAATTCAACCAAGTCACCCGCTTTTAAATAGACTTGCGGATCCATTCCCATTCCTACACCGGGAGGCGTACCGGTAGAAATAATATCTCCTGGTAGTAGGGTCATGAATTGACTCACATAACTTAAAAGAAAGGGAATCTTGTAGTGTAGATTGGAAGAGTTGCTTGATTGCATGGTTTCGCCATTCACTTTAAGCCACATATTTAAATCATCTGGGTTTTCGATTTCATCAGTGGTTACCAAATAGGGACCGAAGGGAGCAAACCGATCACAGCTTTTGCCTTTTACCCATTGTCCACTTCTATCCAGTTGGAATCCTCTTTCACTATAATCATTATGCAGAGCATAACCAGCAATGTAATCGATTGCTTTTCCTTCTTCTACGTAACTGGCTCGTTTCCCAACAACAAAGGCAAGTTCTACCTCCCAGTCTGTTTTATCTCCTCCACGAGGAAGAATAAGATCATCATTCGGACCGCAAAACGAACTTGTTGCTTTAAAAAAGATAACTGGTTCTGGGGGGATTTCCATTCCTGACTCCCGTGCATGATCGTCGTAATTTAATCCAATGCATACAATTTTACTTGGTCGGGCAATCGGGCTACCGTACCTTATATTTTCTGGAAAAGGAGGAAGGTCATTCTGGTTTTCATTTAACCAAGATTCTAGCCGAATTAAGCCATCTGTTTCAAAGAAGACCTCGTCATAGTCTTCCCCAAACGATGAAACATCCACTTCCCGACCATCCGGCAAAACGATTCCGGGAGATTCTTCATAAGGTTCACCTTTTCTAATCAATTTCATAGTCTAATTATTTTATCTCAGGGTCATTGTTCCACCGTCCACATCATAGGCAACGCCAGTTATAAAAGACGCATCTTCAGAACAAATAAAAGTGGCAAGAGAAGCGATTTCTTCAGGGGTTCCCATTCTTCCAATGGGTTGATATTTTGAAAGTTCTTCAAACTTTTGTTTTTTTTCTATTTCTTCAGGGTAATATTTATCTAAAAACCCATCCACAAAAGGGGTGTGCACCCTACCAGGGCAAATACAATTACACCGGATACCTTGATCAACAAAATCTTTGGCAACGCTAAGTGTCATTGCAAGTACTGCACCTTTACTGGCTGAGTAAGCAAAACGATCTAAAATTCCAAGCCGTGATGCAATGGAAGCCATATTGAGAATGACCCCATTTCCTTGCTCTTTCATTGTTGGTAGGACTCGTTTTATGCATAGAAACATTCCTTTGGTATTTACTTTCATCACAAGATCAAAGTCTTCCTCAGAAGTATCTGTGACCGACCCCACATGAGCAATTCCCGCATTATTAATCAGATGAGTTGGTTTTCCAATTGTTTGGATAGTTTTTTGAAGGGAAGATTCCACATTTTGCGAGTCAGTAATGTCACATTCAATCAGAGTTACGAGACCACCGCTAGATGTTATTTCTTCTGCAACTTCCCGACCTGCATCAGTATCTTTTTCCCAAATTGCAATTTTGGCTCCCTCTTTTGCAAATCGTAGGGCGATTGCTTTGCCAATTCCTTTTCCTCCACCTGTGATGATGGCAACTTTGTTTTGAAGTTTATTCATTTGAAGAAAAATTATAAAGACATACCGCGTTTCCAGGGCAAGAAATCATCGCGACCATTAATCTCCGCTTTTGTTTTTTTAAGACCAGAAGCATACATAATAAGTTCTTCAAGTAATTTCTCGGCCAGAGATTGGACGCTTTCTGACCCTTCAATTATTGAACCGGAATCAAAATCAATATATTCCTTAAAAGAGTCAGCAGTTTTAGAATTACTCGAAATCTTTATGACTGGGGTGACTGGATTCCCCGTTGGAGTTCCAAGACCAGTCGAAAAAAGTATCATATTTGCACCTGCACCAGCCATTCCTGTTGTTGATTCTACATCATTCCCTGCGGTGCAAAGAAGCGAAAGGCCTTGTTTTTTTACCCATCCTGGATAGTCAAACACATCTACAATTGGAGAGGTTCCCCCTTTTCTCGCCGCACCGGCGGATTTTATAGCATCTGTAATAAGACCATCTTTAACATTTCCGGGTGATGGATTCATATGAAAGCCGGATCCTGCTTCTCTTACTCTTTCTTCATAATTTCGCATAATATCGATGAAGCACTTTCCAATTTCTTGAGTTTGACAACGATTAACAATTTCTTGTTCCACTCCGCATAATTCAGGGAATTCTGAGAGAATAACCTGACCTTTAAGGCCAACGATTAGATCTGCTACCTGACCTATGCATGGGTTTGCAGAAATTCCGGAAAATCCGTCTGATGCCCCACATTCCACACCAATACAAAGTTTTGAAAGTGGGAACTCTTCACGTTGAATCTGATTGATTTCAGCCAATTTTTCAAAAGTTTGGCGAATTGCTTGTTCTAGCATTTCCTGTTCGGAGGGATATTTTTGTTGTTCAAAAATAAGAAGGGGTTTTCCAAAATTTGCGCATCTTTTGGAAATTTCGTCCTCTAGAATTGATACTTGAGCATGCTGGCATCCAAGGCTCAGGATAGTAACTCCAGCAACATTTGGATTACAGGCATATCCAGCAAGAAGCCCACAAAGTTCATAAGATATTTTTCTTGTTTCTCCGCATCCAAGACCATGAGTAAGAAATTTAATTCCATCAATGTTAGGAAAAACAGGAGACACAGTAGGATCATTATTTTCAGAGAATACTACATCGTCAGTTGGCTTGTTGTTTTGATATGCACTGGCTAATTCTTTTGCGAAACTTTCGTACTGTGTTCTTTTTTCTAATCCAAGAGATTTTAAAATTGATCGTTTAAGAATCTCGATATTACCATTTTCGCAGAAAACCATGGGAATAAAAAGCCAGTTGTTGGCCGTTCCAACTTTTCCATCTTGTCTCTTGTAACCGAGAAATTTTTTATCATTCCAATTTTTCAGATTTGGAGCTTCCCAAGTGTTTGCCAAGTCAGAAAGAGAAAAAGAAGCAGATCGATGAATCAAGTTGTCCATTGTGATTCGCTCACCTGCTTCAATAGTCTTTGTTGCCTCCCCGACAAGAACACCATACATGTAAGCCTTTTCTCCTTTGCTTAAGCGACTTGAAACAAATTTATGTTTCGCGGGAATAGGCTCAGCAATTGTAAAGGAACCTTTGTTGAAATCCAAAGTTTCATTTGGACTTAGATCTCGAAGTGCAACAATTAAATTATCTTTTGGAGAGACGCGTAATACTGAATTTTTATTAAGCATAAAAAAAACCTGCCTNTTAGGCAGGCCTTAGAAAGGAACAAATTGGTTTTAAGATTTATCAGTCCAGCTTTTTANAGCCCCTTTTGGATTTGATGTGACTTGAGAGCGACCGTCTTTGGTAATTGTTTTTCCATNCGGAGATACAATTACAAGAGANGGTATTCCTCGGACTTGGTATTTTTTNTTGAGGGCATTAGCTGTNTCAGATCTGTGCGGAAGCGTATACCATTTCATATCAGATCCTTTCATATAGTCTAATTGTGCTTTTTGGTCTTTGTCAGAACTCACAAAGACAACCTCGAAATCTTTTTTGTTTGAGTCTCTGAATTTGACTAATTTGGGAGTGAATCCACGACAGGGCGGACACCAATGTGCGGAGAAATATATGCCAATTGTTTTTCCTGCCAGAACCTTTTTGTCAACTTCCTTGCCGTATGAATTGAGCAAAGGTCCAGGTATTAATTCTTTGATTCCTGAGCTTAAGTTTTCTTTCGCTGCATGCGTAAAATTGACAAAACAAGCGAGTATTACAAGGGAGAGTGATAATTTTTTTATGTTCATTTCGAAAATTTAATCGAACATGATGATTTTGTCTAGATATCATTTAGCGAATTTCAAAATCTTATTTTTATTGTTGCTCAATCATTCAAATTTTTATCTGAATTGATGCTCCCTTTTAATGTTAATCCTAAAATAATTATGAGTTTGTCTTCTTTAAAACTTCACAATGCAATGTGGCCCGGTCTTGTTGGTAAAGGCGATGAGGATGGTCAAGAACCCCCAATTAGCTTAGAAAGAATGTTGGATTTTTCTGCTGCGGCTGAAGTGAATGGTAGAAAATTTGACGGTATTGATTATTTTTTATTTCTTCCGCATACAAATCCTGAAGCAAGTGACGACGAACTCAAAAATATTGCTGATCTTATTGTAAGTAAGGGGTTTGATATCGGTTCACTTGTTGCACCTGTATGGCCAGGTACCGTGGGTGATTCGGCTATGGGAACTGATGAGCAGCAGGAGAAATTTCTTGAAGCGGTTAAAATGGCTTGCCGAATTGCCAAAGTGTTTAACGAACACGGAGCAAGAAAAGGTGGTGTTATTCGTATTGATTCAGCTGAATTTGGTGTTGAGAAATGGAAAGAAAATCCCGGAGAAGGAACAGCACGAATTATAGATACCTTTAAGAAGGCCGCTGCTATTGCCGCAGATCATGGTGAAAGGTTGGCAGCCGAAGGGGAGATTTGTTGGGCAGGAATGCATAGCTGGAAAGATATGTTAGATTTACTTGAAGGAGTGGGTATGCCTGAGATATTAGGATTTCAAGCTGATTTGGCTCATACTTACCTTTACCTTATGGGCTATAATGCTCCTGACTATACTTTATTAAAAGATGGCTATGCTGAAGAAGAATTTTGGCCAGCTTATGAACAAATGACAGACAAACTCCGTCCATGGACCATCGATTTTCATGTGGCTCAAAATGATGGTCAAGTACATGGTGCTGGTTCACATGATAAAACTGGAAAGCATTGTCCTGCAGACGATCCAAATGGTAAATTGGATATAACTAGATGTTCACAATATTGGTTGAAAGACTTTGAAGATCGAGGAATTAAGCACATTTGCTGGGATGGTTGCATGTTTCCAAATTCAACCTTGGAAAACCCTGATACTTGGAATGCTATTCTCAAGGCAATGATTGGAGTTGTTGAAGCTTAATGTAAGTACTATAATACTATTTCATTAATAAATTTTAGCATTTCTTGTTTTTTGAGCTGAATTGAAATTTATTCGCATATTTCAATGTTTAACTGTTTGGCTATTGGCGGTTACGCTTTTTGGTCAAAATGACACTGGAATTGAGGATGATGGACTATCGCCTTTTGAAAAAGCAGAGTTAAGAGGTTTACTTGAATTAGACTTCTCAGATCTTTCTAAGACCCCAATTAAGAGTGTTTTGGGATATGATCTAGAGCACTGGAAAAATCCAGCATCTGTCCATGTAATCCGCCCTGATGATATAACTGATTTCGGCTTTGCCAATTCAGTGGAAGCCTTGCGTGCCGTTCCAGGCATGCATGTGTCCCGGGGCTTGGCCTATGATAATTTCGCAGCGATGCGTAATTTCAGCGGTTTTACACCACAGAAGTTCCTTGGCAAAATTGGGGGAAGGGAAGTTTCCCAGCTTATGCTTGGGAGTGCCAATTATTCAGTCGATGATTATCCTGTCGCAGTAATAGACCGTATCGAAATCATTCGGGGTCCGGGTGCTTCGATTTGGGGAACCAATGCGGTAAACGGGGTTATTAATCTGGTAACTAAACACTCCTCGGATACCGAGGGTGACTCGGTTAGGCTACTGATTCAGGATAACGGTACTTTCATGGCTGATTATGTACATGGGGCGCAAATATCGGATGATAGTTACTACAGGGTATGGGTTCGTGACCAGGAATATGCGGAAGGCACTCTTGAGTCAGGTTTGCCTGCCCGTGATGACGGATACCTCCGCAAAGCAGGCTTTCGTTATGATACGGAAATAGGGTCCGACTTAAACTTCTATATCGCAGGAGGTGGAGCCACCCGTCGACTAGAGCATACTTTGGATCTTTCGAACCGCCTTCTGTACGATTTGTCATCTTTAACACTAGCAGAACAGGCAGGTATAAAATTGGCTTTGGGCTTACCTCCATCAACAGTTTTAGGACCAGTTCCCCTTACCATTGCTCAATCTTTGCCTATTGGACAGCCTCCTTCAGCAAGCTATAATCCATTAACATGGGCGACCCTTTCCAACGGTCAAGTCCCATACTTGTTTGGATTAAATACTGCCCGTTTTGAAAACTATGGGGAACTTACAAACGATTCTGGACATGTTGTGGCAAAACTTGATGGTATTACCGACTCGGATCTCGAATGGTCGGTCACGGGTGCAATTGAACATACTGAGATTTCCTTGGGTCATATTGGTTTTGACTGGGATCAGACGCAGTATGATTTAGGCATCGACGCAAATCGGCCTCTTGGAGATTTTCAGCGATTATCTTTTGGCTTGGCCGTTCGAAGAACTGAATTGGATGTCACTTCGAAGGTTATTGAGCCTTTTGCTTATTCATCATTGAAAAATCTTTCACTACTTAGCTCTCCTGCAAATCTTTTTCTTCAATCTTCTTATTCCGACTCCACGCCTATCCTATCCTATAATCAGGAATTTACTGAAATTGATCGTTTCACTGCTTACATCCAAGACTCAATAAGTCTAACAGATTCAGTTGAAGTATCCATTGGGACTAAATTTGAAGAAAATGACTTAGCCGGAACAGGCTTTCAACCCGGAGTACGTGCATCCTGGTTAGCCAATAATTCAAATGTTTTGTGGGCTGGATATTCAAAAGCCCACCGTCAGCCTTCTTTGCGCGAAAGATACACGACTCTAACTCCCGCAAAAGTTTGGATTCCAAATCCTCCTTTGCCCGGAGGAGGGGTTTGGTCGAATATTAAATTTGAAGGAGATGAATCTCTGGATCGTGAGGAAATTGATGCTTATGAAATTGGTTGGCGAAGCCGACCTGATGAAAATCTCCTAATCGAGCTTTCTTCCTACTACTACGACACCAAGAATGCAGTTCTTGCAAGTCAGACTTCTGTTAATGCATATGAAGCAAAAAATGCAAAGTCGTACGGTGGTGAACTTTCAATCGACTGGGATGTTTCCCATGTGTGGAATCTAAGGGGGGGATATTCTTTAGCCCGTGGCGAAATTGAAGGTGAGAGGAGTTATGATTTTCCAGAACGGACTGCCAACCTAACTTCACGATTTGCCTACTCCGATGATCTGACTTTTGTCCAAGGTCTTTATTACTCAGGTGAAACTCAAATTCCATCCGATTACAATCCAATCACAATTCCTGCACATTTTCGCTTGGACCTCGGCATTGTATGGGAGCCAAAGGATGGGTGGGAGATTGGTCTTTTCGGTCGGGATCTACTTGAGCCTTACCACATTGAAACTATGTACCCGGGTATCGATGTTGAACCTGCCCGGGTCGAACGAACTTTTTTACTTTCTATATACAAGAAATTCTAATGCATTTCTTACATTCCAGATTCAAAAAATTAGCCAAAGCAAGTTGGCAACTTGTTTTGTTTCTGGTTGTTTGTTCAAATTTTGCCATTTTTGAGTTAAATGCTCAAAATAAAGTATCGGATGAAGATCGCCGAAATGCTAGATTGCAGGCCACCTATATTGCTAAGCTAGTTTCATTTATTAGTTGGGATGAAAATTCAACACAAGCCACAACTCCTTTTAGAATTATCGTTTTGGGGGATGAAAAAGTTGGATTTGCAAAATCATTAAAGTTTTTAATTGAACAGGGAAATATAAAATCGGAAGGTCGTGATGTAGAAGTTTTTTCTTTTCCTAATGCAGAATCAAAGAAAGCATTAAAATTAATTAAAAAAGGAGTTAATTTTATCTATTTCACGAAGGATTCATATCTTAATGTTGAGGATATTCTTCCCGTAAGAGGAGGAGCAATGTTTATTGCTGAAGGGAGAGATTTTGTAGCAAAAAATCAAGGATGTATCGCTTTTGAAAGCATTCGCAATCGCTTGAAATTAGTAGTCAATGAAACCTGCTTTAGGCGAAAATTTGCTAAAGTTAATCCAGTTTTAACTTCTCTTAAGAGTGTAGTTGAGGTTGTGAAGCCTGAATAATCACTCTTTTTTTATTTTAACTCTGCTAAATTAAGAAATACTTTTCTTTGATTTGTTCCATCAGGCTCACAGATCATGAGTTCGATTTTTTTTCCCGGTGATTTTGATCTTATATAATCCATGAAAGGCTCTATTCTTTGATATTTTTTACCATTTATTGAAAGGATGATGTCTTCATTTTTTATACCTGCTTTCGCGCAGACCCCATTTGGAGAGACTTGCCTCAAGAGAAGCCCTGTAATACCTTCCGGTATTTTTTGAATTAAAGAGTGAGACTGCCCCCAAAGTTCTTCAACTGCTGCCTCAAGTGTAGGGATAGAAATATCTTTTCTTAATTCAATTAATTTTTTGATGTGTGCAACTTCGACTGCTTTATTAACCCCTTGATGACCACCGTTAGTGGTTAAACCTGCCGCCTGTATTCCAAATACTTCTCCTTTTTGATTTAGCCAAGGACCTCCAGATGTTCCCGGGGCAGCAATACCGCTAATATAAAAGGTTTTAGTAAATGCACCATCATACCATGAGTAGGTTCCTTTCTTAGATGCAACAAATCCAGTTAAGAGTAAATGGTGCCTGAAAATTGGAGAACCAAATAAAAAAACTTTAGTTCCTTCAGCAGGAACCTCATTTGCTAGTGGAAGTGATGGATATTCATCTTCTTTTGGCGGTAATGAAAAAAGTGCAAGGTCACAACCTTTGTAATTCGCGATTCTCTTTAGAGGTGCTCTGCCAATGTAAGATGAAAAGGCTTCCACTGATTTAGCTTTTTTTTTGGTAACATGATGAGCGGTTATTACTAATCCCTCTTTACTAACTATAAAACCAGATCCTTCCAGCCTTCCTTCCACCAATATTTCAACGCACCTAGGAGCAACTTTTGAATAAAGAAGCTCATTTCCAAGACAATAAATTGGTACATTTACAAACCATAATGAAATGAACGCAAATAGAAATATTAGTTTTGATTTCATGATGTTTTATAATCTGAAATGATATTCTTTCTGTAAAACCAAACTTTTAATGATTATGAAAATTAAGAGATATAACTCACAAAATTAAAAACTTATTCACAAAATACTTTTTTTCATGGTGCAAATCCAAAAATCGATTTAGCTCTATTGTGGGACT
Organism: Opitutia bacterium; assembly: GCA_002694035.1. GTDB lineage: Bacteria > Verrucomicrobiota > Verrucomicrobiia > Opitutales > Seribacteraceae > Seribacter. The sequence goes on along the minus strand of NZKY01000101.1, from coordinate 6,252 downwards.
TGATTTATCATTTAAAACAAGAGATTTTTAACTTCACTTCGAACGTTTTTACATTTGGAGCAATCTAAAAATAATTATGAGTATTACATATCGCGAAGCAAAAAGAATTCTTGCTAAACAAGAAGAAGCAAGAGAAATCATTAATAGTTATAGGGGGATGGAAAGCCTTGGTAAAAGACTCCAATTAAAAAACAACAAGGAGTTAATTTTAAAGTTGTTTGAAATCGAAGACGATTCGTCCATAGTTGAAATTTTCACTCATCTAAAAGCTCTGTATGACGAAGAATGGGGAGACGCAGAAGCTACTGCACCTCCTGAGAAACCTGGTCAAGTTGAAGAAAATATCACTAAAACAAAAAGTGAGGATATAAATGAAGTACCTATGGAGGAATCTCTCGAAGTAAATGGTTAATTTTTATATCTTTTGTTTGCAATTTATTCTTTAGCAGAGAATCTTTCCTAAATTGATCTGCCATTGAACCTCACTAAAAGATATAACACTACAACATGCCTGTCGGGAAGTATACTCCTTTCCCATCCCAATTTGTCGGATCCTAACTTTGCCAAAAGTATTCTTTTTATTTCTGCTCACTCCGAAGATCAAGGAAGCCTAGGAGTTATTTTAAACCGCCCTCTTGGTAAAACCTTGTGTGAAATAGATCTATCTTTTGAGGATAAATATTTTGAGGGTTTACCAGTTTTTGAAGGAGGTCCTGTTGAAAAAGATAAATTAATTATTGCGGCATGGGAGTGGATGGAGACTCCTTCGGCGTTTAAATTATACTTTGGTATCGATTTGGAAAAAGCAAAATTACTCAGCGAAAAAAGTCATTCCATACAAATTGCATGCTTCCTAGGCCATGCAGGGTGGTCTCCAGGGCAACTCGATGATGAACTTTCGCAAGATGCTTGGTTAGTATCAAACCTTGATTACAAACTTTTTTCCAAAATGGAACAGGAGAAAAAAATCTGGAGGGAAGCAGTTGGATCAATCAGTGATGAGCTTAAACTACTTGCAGATTGTCCAGACAATCCATACATAAATTGACCAAAATTTTAGTAAATTTTTTTTACTATTTCCTCTAGTAATTCCCTTTGGCATTTGATTTGCTTATTTCTTATACAACAAACCCTTATTCACAATTTCCCTAAATTAAAATATGAGTAAACATAAATTAGAATACATTTGGCTCGATGGTTATGAACCAACCCAGAGCTTGAGAGGTAAAACGATGATCGTTGAAGATTACAGCGGTAAATTGGAAGACACCAAACAATGGTCTTTCGATGGATCTTCAACTGAACAGGCTACTGGAGATTCATCCGATTGTTTGTTGCAGCCAGTTTATGTAATACCTGACCCCGATCGATTTGGTGGAAATGGTTGGCTTGTCATGTGTGAAGTTTTGAATCCTGATGGGACTCCTCACGAATCAAATGGTAGAGCTTTAATCGATGACGATGACGATGATTTTTGGTTCGGTTTTGAGCAGGAATATACTCTGATTGATCCTGAAACAAACTTACCTCTTGGTTTCCCAAAAAATGGATATCCAGGTCCTCAAGGTCCCTACTACACATCTGTCGGTGCGAACAACACCAAAGGTCGTGATCTTGTCGACGAACACCTTCATTTGTGTCTTGAAGCTGGACTAAATGTTGAAGGAATCAATGCGGAAGTAATGATGGGACAGTGGGAATACCAGATTTTTGCTAAAGGTGCTGCTTCAGCTGGTGATCAAATTTGGTTAGCTCGATATTTACTCGAGCGAACAGCTGAAACTTATGACATCGCTATTGATCTTCATCCTAAACCTATCAAAGGCGATTGGAATGGATCTGGTATGCATGCAAATTTCTCCAACGGAGCAATGCGTGATCAGGGCGGTGAGGAACTCTTCAAGAAAATTTGTGAAGAGTTTGGAAAAAATATTGATCGTCACATTTCTGTATATGGAGCTGACAACAACCAACGCTTAACTGGACTGCACGAAACTCAGTCAATTGATAAATTCAGCTACGGCGTCTCCGATCGTGGAGCATCCATACGAATCCCTGTTGGAACGATACAGGACGGTTGGAAAGGTCGCCTTGAAGATCGACGCCCAGCTTCTAACGGTGATCCGTATAAGATTGCAGCTGTTATCATCAAGACAACTAAAGAAGCTTTATCGTAATTTTATATAAAACTTTAAATATTTAATCAAAGGCGATGGTGAAAACCATCGCCTTTTTATTTCCTTTTTTTCATGACGATAACAAATTCTTCACTCTTCTCGCAAAAAAAACGCAAAACTAGATAATAATGACTAGTCTGATTGTATAATTTTGTTTTTCTTTTCCCATTCTCAACCCAAGACGCTTCGACCGCTTGAGCTTTTTTACTCATTAACGTTCCTGTTCTGTCAAAATCTTGTTTTACTCCATGAGTACGGACAATTGTCCAACCTTCTTTCTTCCAATCCTCAACCACATCATTCAGTTCGGGGGCACAACTTAGTGATAAGAAGGAAAAGCATGAGATTATAATAAAATATCTTACCATTCCCTAAATTAAAGAGTTTTTTAACTGTTTAAATTTTGCCCGGCTGTCTCTTTGTTTCTTTAAGCTTTTGATTAAATTTATTACCTAGTTCAGAAAGCTTTTTAACAATATCAGGAAATTTAGAGACTAAGTTTTTTGATTCTTGAATATCTTTTTCCAAGTCAAAAAGGGAAAGTTCAATCTTAGCTTGGGAATAATTTGTAGGAATTCCTCCAGTGCCCCCCTGTTTGCCTGCCATGGTTCTGTAGCCATGGGGGTAATGTAGCTTCCATTTTCCCTGTCTAACAGCCTGAAGTTGATTACCGTAGTAAAAATAATACGCCTTTTGAGGCGATTTTGCATTATCCTTTAGCATGAGAGGTAAAATATTTTTCCCGTCTATCCGGTGCCCAGGTAGTTTTGCCCCTATCAATTTTGCAATTGTGGGAAGAAGATCAATGGTCATGGCAGGTTCTTTACAAATTGAATTGGCCGGTATCTTCCCGGGCCACCAAGCCAAAGTCGGCTCACGACATCCCCCCTCGAACATGGTTCCTTTTCCTTCACGTAATGGGGCTGCGGAACCTGCATGATCGCCATAGTTTAACCAAGGTCCATTATCCGAAGTGAATAGGAAAAGAGTATTATTTTCAAGATCATGCTTTTTTAGGACTTTCATGATTTGACCTACAGACCAGTCTACTTCCATCATAACATCGCCAAATAGACCAACACCGCTCTTGCCTTTAAATTTCTTGGAAACAAAAAGAGGGACATGAACCATACTGTGCGGAATGTATGCAAAGAAAGGACGGTCTTTATTTTTCTCAATGAAAGAAACAGCACGTTCAGTGTATTGAGTTGTAAGCTTTTCCTGATCTTTGTCAGATACCCGCGGATTGATAATTTTGTTACCCTCAATCAATGGAAGGTGAGGCCAACGCTTAAGCCTTTCTTCCATCGGCAAATGAAGTACTCCAGGATGATAAGGCCACATATCATTTGAGTAGGGTAGTCCGAAGTATTCATCAAAGCCGTGTTGTAAGGGTAAAAACTTTTTATGGTGACCAAGGTGCCATTTTCCAAAACACCCGGTAGCATAGTCCTTTTGTTTACAGATTTCAGCAATCGTAACTTCGTTTGGACTAAGTCCAATATTAGACTTTGGGCCTAGTGCTCCGAGTATACCAATTCGTACATTATAGCATCCAGTAAGTAGTCCTGCACGAGATGCAGAGCAGACCGCCTGCGTTACATAAAAATCAGTGAACTTGCGTCCCTCTTTAGCCATCCTGTCCAAATTGGGAGTTGGATAATCTTTTGCACCAAAGGCACCGATGTCGGCATATCCCATATCGTCCATAAACATGATGATCACATTGGGCGGTTTAGCAAAGCAGGTTAAGGTGAAAAAAATAAAGAGAAAATTTGCTACTTTTGATTTCATGAGTTTTTTTGTGATGTGGTGCTTTTTAAAGCTATGCAAACTTTAGTTGGGTGTGCAATATTAGATACCTCATTCGTGTCTCTTTTTTCCAATGTTATTATCGGCATTGAAAATTTTATTTTCGGAAAAGTCAGAATTTTTTTAAGCCTCTGCTGGGAGGCTTTTAAACCGGGCCAAAAATTAAAATTAAATGAAAGGAAAATATGTTATGATGTTTTATAAGAGATGGTGTTTTTGCGTTATGGGTAAGCATATCCAGGAGAGTCTGCATCGAGTGAGTAACAAAAAGAGGATTCAACTTATAGATTTTGAAAATTCATTAGAGAAATTATTTCCATAATCATGTCTCGATTATGGAAGACTGGAACTGGGCAACCAACTAAAATTTAAACGAGAGGAATTTTTTAAATGAACTATTTTTTACAACTTATTACTTTTCAAAAACAGTTAAGAAAACAAAAACTGGGAACTTTTGTTATGATTCGATTTCTATTGAGACCAACAATCATATGGGCATATCCGCGAATACCTCCCAAGGTTTAAAACTGGACTGATTCCTTAATGCATGATGAAATTTGGTTAGCAAAAAATGCAACAAGATTTGGAAAACTAATTTCAAGTAATCAGTCTTCTTTTTCTCTAGATTTCATAATTTTTAAAACCCTCTTCCCACTAGTGGAAGGGGGTTTTTATACTTTATTCATTAATTCCCTACGCAATCCTTCAAGGATTGTAATGGGATATTTCTCGCTTGCCCAGTTGACCAAGAAGTCGGGCAGAGTGCCTCCAACTTGCGATAGTGTTTCAAAAGTCACAGATATTTTATCTGGATTAATTCTTTTAATGATATAGTGGGTGAAAATAATATTGATCCGAGTTCCAATCGTTTTAGGTGCTTTTGGATGTAACACCGATTTCATTTCCAAACGAATTTTATCAGGGCTATCCCGGATAATTCTTGATTCAAAAACTACATCTCGGTCACTCACTGGAAACGGTGAGTTAATAGCCTGATAAAAAACCTTGTATTCGGGGTTAATTTCTTCGATCAATTTTCCAGATTTAAAATTTTCGATCCAATTTTTCCATCCACTTGGATCTTCAATTATAGAAACCAAACTTTCAGGATTACCCCACATTTCTCTAACTCCCCGAAAAGCAATTTGTCCATCAATTTTTGCCCGGTATACAGACACTTGATTTTCAACTTTCACTTTTTCCCAATAAATTTCTTCACCATTCAGACAAATCTGAATGGTCATGAAAAAAAAGATTAATATGAATTTTCTTCCTAAAAGTGAATGCACATAATTAATCCCATGTTATAATTGGATAAAGGCAAGCCCAAGTAACTTAAATCGGTTTTGTAATAGGAAGATAGATCTAGAGGCAAGAAATTTACTAATTCTAAAATCGTTAAACTATTTTATTCAGAAAATAAAACGGCAGGTAGGAAATTCCAACTTCCCTCATTTTTGTATCTGAAAAGCAATGTATCTTCGACCGTAGACCCTTCCTTGAGAAATACCCAATCTATATCTGATTTAGACCATAAAAATGATTGCTCGAAAATTTCTTCGTTGGTCCAAAACCAACCTGCATCCTGAATCCAAAACCATAAACCATCAGTTGGATTTCCCTGCGGATAGATCCAGCCAAGTTTGAGGTGATAATACCATCCATTTTCAAAAGTGAGAAAATAGCCAAGCCACGATGAGTAGATATTATTACCAAGTGATTGGGCAGTTGAGAGAGCGGGATCTAGTGATTTCTCAAAATATGCAGTTAAGGTAACATCAGACGATATATTTATGAGACCAGAATTTTCATTTGAATGAATCTGATCATCGATCATCCAATTCTTGAAAACATATTTATCATCAGCAGTTGCACTGTAGGATACTGATGTACCAAAAGGAAAGTCTCCACCTCCGGTTACAACACCTCCACCCGAAGTTTCGAGGGTGAGTTTAAAAATCGGTAATGAAAAAGTTGCAGTCAGGTTTCGATCCTGATTTAGGAATACCGTGGTTGATTTGGCATTTGGATTTGTAACACCGTTTCCAGTCCATCCATTAAAAATATATCCGTTATTTGGAGTGGCAACAATGCTTGTGTTCGAATCATGATTAAATATACCCGCTCCCGAAACGGAACCACCTTCCCCTGCAATGAGGTTTAAGGCGTAGGATTTAATGGAAAACTGAGCAGTCAGGTTACGATCCTGATCCATGGTCACGGTAGTCGCATTTGAATTTGGGATTTTAAGACCACTACCATT
>NZKY01000100.1 GCA_002694035.1 Opitutia bacterium | reverse complement strand
AAAAGCGACTCCGTTTTCTTGGGTAATTGTGCCCATTGAAGATCTGGATCTATTTTTACTTTTGCGAGAATACTTTCCCATAAGCGTCTGGGTAGTTTTTCAAATATCTTTGTTTTTACAAATTGCTGACCTTTCTGAATTCTGAATTCAGCAAAGGAATTTCGAAGATCAGATTCCTTTTGATTACCCAACCAATTGATCTCGATCGAAAATTGATAATTCATTTCCAAGAGCTTTCTTGCTTCCCATGCAGAGAGTTTCAAAATTGCCGGACCACTTAGGCCACGATGAGTAATGAGCAAGGGACCTTCCTGAAAATCTCCTTTAGGCAATATTCGTACAGACACATCTTTGACTGAGATTCCAGCAAGTTTGGTTAATTCATCGTCCTTTATATCAAAAGCAAATAAAGAAGGTGCCAATGACTGTATAGGATGTCCAAGTTCTTGAAGCGATTTGGCCAGGGTAGACGATTTCATAGAACCAATCGCAAAACAAACCTTTTGAAATTCCTCTATCTTTCCATCAGAAAATAAAAGTTTGAATTGTGAATTTTTATGAACAATTGATTTTACAGCCATTCCTTTTTTTAAATCAATACCCAGTCTTTTTGCCTCTCCCTTCAGACAATCAATTATGCTTTGAGATTGATCAGAAACCGGAAACATTCTTCCGTCTTCTTCAGTTTTAGTTTGCACTCCCCTATTCCTGAACCATTCAACTGTATCTTTTGGTTGCCAGGTGTAAAAGGCACCCAACAATTCCTTCTGCCCCCGCGGATACTTCTTTACTAATTCCCTGGGATCAAAACAGGCATGAGTAACATTGCACCTCCCGCCTCCGGAAATCTTTACCTTTCGAAGAAATTGATTCCCGGAGTCAAAAATTATGACTTCAGCATTTTTATTCTCCTCTGCCAATGTAATAGCACAAAAAAAACCGGCAGCTCCACCTCCAATCACCGCACATTTCATTCAAATAAAATCACTTTGAATTCCAATACTTTTTAAGCTTTTCCTCAACCAGTTTTTTTTCAGACAAGGTAAGTTCTTTATATCCCCGACCAATAGGCCAACCATACCCCCATCGATACCAAGTAGGAAAATGAGGCTCTCCTCCAGCACGGACTGCCTCATACATTAAATACGCAAGTGTCGAATCGCCCGTCTTTTTTTCCACACAGTTTTTAAAAGCTAGGTCTGCCTGCTCCCTTTGTTCTTTGGTACCTCCCTGCCAGTAAGCAATATCATGCTTAAGGCAGCATTCTTTCCACAATTCAGGATTCTCAAAAGTACCGTCAACAAATAGGCTGCAGCCATCACTGGTAAAATCAGCCAACTCCATGGAATCATTCTCAGTGCAACCAAAAACAATAACTCCGATCATCAACAACACTAAAGATTGTCTCATGAAGACAAAAAGTTTTTCGGCACCTATGATTTTTGAACCAATGCTGAAAAAGAGGAATCGCTGGGCAGTTGGAAAGCCCGAAGGCCAAAAATGGGAAGGGAAGCAAGAAGATGATCGAAAATGTCAGATTGGATTCCTTCGTAATGAACCCATCTGACATCATTTACAAAAACATAAATTTCAATGGGCAAACCTTTTTCCGTGGGAGCAAGTTGTCGGACAAGAAAAGTCATTCCTTCCTTATGAATGGAAGAATTTGCCCTCAGATATTCGAGACAATAAGCACGGAAAGTTCCCGCGTTAGTTAGGTTTCTACCGTTAAGTAAAGGAGCAACCAGTCCCTGTTTTTCTACAGCCAAACCTTTCTCACCAATATCCGAACGTTTTCCCTCAAAATAATCCTGAAGAAGTTCAATTTTTTCCAATTCTTCAATTTCACTCTCTTTAAGAAAACGAACACTTGAAAGATCGAGATGAATCGAGCGTTTAATCCTTCTTCCTCCAGACTCGCTCATTCCGCGCCAGTTTTTAAAAGCGTCACTCACTAAGGCATGAGCTGGAATTGTGCTGACAGTCTTATCCCAGTTCTGAACTTTTACCGTGGTAAGAGATACATCAATCACATCACCATCCGCTCCATATTTTGGCATTTCAATCCAATCGCCCTTTCTAACCATATTATTGGTTGTTAGTTGTATTCCAGCGACAAGACCAAGAATGACATCTTTAAATACGAGCAAAAGGACCGCGGTTAAAGCACCCAAGCCTGAAATAAAATAGATGGGTGATTTATCAAGTAATATAGAGAGGATAAAAATGACGCCCGTGCCATTGATTAAGATTTTGATTGCCTGGCAAATTCCTTTAAGTGGAAGCTTCGAAGAAATCTCAGTTTTTTCAGCCGATTTATATACCGCATTAATGAGCGAATCAATTACCCATAAAGCAATAACAACCAGATACAAATTGATCACAATTTCGACCAATTCGTTGAGGATCGGGTATCCTACAAAAACCACGCTGGATAGAGAACTTACCACAAAAGCTGGTGCAAGGTGTGACAATCGATGAAAGAACTTTTCTCCGATCAAATACTCACCTAGAGAAATTTTTGTTTTTTTGATTAATGACCTGACAAGCCCAAGAAGAAATCTCTTAACGATCAAATTCGCAAGCCAACCCAAGCCGATTATTATAATCAGTGCTATAATGGAATATAAATAACCTGCGTTGGACTCCCCTACTCCCAAATTTTGCGAAATAAAATTAATAAAGTGATCCTCGATTTCGTTAATCAATTGCATGAAACATAAGAAAATCAGATGCCACTTCACTTACAATAAAAAATAATTTCAACGGCACTTAGCGCATTTAATTATACAAACCGCTAAAGATTAAAAATTTTATCAATCTTTCACCCTTTGATATTGTTTTAAAATCTAAAAAAGGACTTAATCATATTATGTTTAAATCTATCACTTTAACACTCTTCCTCACGATATTTTTATTAGTTTCCAAAGTAACAGCAGAAAAAACAAAAATAGTTTTGCTTGCTGGAAAGGATAGTCATGGAGCAAACGCTCATAATTGGGGAGAGGGAGTCGATTTACTTTCGAATGCACTCACCGAGGAATCTGGTCTCAATATTGAAACTGAAATTTTTAAAGGTGGATGGCCGACAGACTCCAGTATTTTCAAAAATGCAGCGAGTGTCGTTATCTTATCGGATGGTGGAGGCAGGCATCCAATTAATAAAAGCCTTAAGGAATTTGATGCCCTTGCAGAAAAGGGTGTGGGTTTAGTCTGTGTACATTATGCAGTTGAGGTTCCTAAGGGTGCACCGGGTGACATGATGAAAAAATGGCTTGGTGGTTATTTCGAAGTATTTTGGTCTGTTAATCCTCATTGGACTGCCGATTTTAAAACACTTCCGAAACATCCTATTACTCGGGGAGTTAATCCATTCAGTTTAAAAGATGAGTGGTACTACCACATGAAATTTCGTGACAACATGAAAGGGGTCACTCCTATTCTCAGTGCTCTCCCTCCAGCGGATACACTCAAGCGAGGAGACGGTCCGCACAGTAATAATCCACATGTGCGCAAATCTGTTCTGGAAAGAAAAGAAAAGCAACATGTAGCCTGGGCATCTGAACGGGAAAATGGACAACGGGGCTTCGGTATCACTGGTGCTCATCATCATAAATCATGGGATAATGATAATTTTAGAACCTGCGTGTTAAACGCAATTGTTTGGACAGCCAAAATGGAAGTACCAGGCAAAGGCGTCAAATCTGCATCGAAACCAACCGAAAAACAGCTGGTAAAAAAACAAGACAGTCCACCGGCTCCGATTGATCCTAAAAAGGCCCTCTTTGCCAGTAAGATTATAACACCAAAAACAAAAGAACACTCAATCAGTGTAAGAGCGAAAATCGCAGGAATCGAAGATCTCTTTCTAACCATTACGGATGGAGGAAATGGTTATTCATGCGACTGGGCAGACTGGGCCAACCCTGTCCTGATTGATGATAAAGGAAACAAGACTAGACTCACTTCATTAAAATGGAAATCCGCAAAAGCGGATTGGGGACAGGTTCGAATCGACCGAAACGCAGGTGGACAACCACTTAGGATTAACGGTAAAAAAATAGAATTTGGTATCGGGGCTCATGCAAACAGTGTAATTCATTATGTTCTTCCCAAAGGACATCCCTTTAAAACCTTTGAATCAACTGGCGGCATCGATAATGGAGGGAGTGATCAAAAAGGAGGAAAGGACAGTAGTGTGCAATTCTTTGTTTCCGATAAACCCATCCTGTTATCAAAAATTGCTAATGCATCCCAAGAAATCCCTCATGTTGATCACTTTCCAGCTGAGCAATTAATAGTACCCGAAGGCTTGGAAGTGAAATTGTGGGCAAAGTCTCCTCTATTTTACAACCCAACTAATATGGACATTGACCACAAGGGCAGAGTTTGGGTCGCTGAGGGCAGAAACTACCGGGGCAGGAAAACTCAATCGGAAGGTGACAGAATTGTTGTCGTCGAGGACAAAAATGGAGATGGCATGGCGGAAAGCTCGCATGTTTTCGTGCAGGAAAAAGAATTCACTTCACCGCTTGGTATTGCCGTGGTGGACAATAAGGTAATCGTGTCTCAGCCTCCTGACTTGATTGTTTACACGGATATTAACCGAAATCTTCGCTTTGACCCCGAAACTGATAAGCGCGAAGTTTTGCTGACCGGTTTTGATGGCAAAAACCACGACCACAGCTTACATTCTGTAACCGTAGGTCCAAACGGACAATACTATCTAAACTTTGGTAATAAAGGAGCTCAAGTCAAAGATAAGGAGGGCTGGCAATTAAACGCGGGAAGTTTTTATTCCATGAAAAATATATCCGGAAAACAAAGTTCGGATGGCCAAATTTATCTGGGCGGAGTTGCCTTTCGGGTCAATCAGGATGGAACCGGATTACGCCCAATCGGNCACAACTTTCGCANTTCCTANGAACAAGCTATCAGTTCATTNGGTGATGTTTTTCAAAATGATAATGATGATCCTCCGGCAAGCCGAACTGCCTGGCTTATGGAATATGGAAATATGGGCTTCACNTCAAAAGATGGAATGAGANGATGGAGTAGTGATAAAATGCCAGGTCAAACAACTCAGGTTGCAGAATGGNGACAGGAAGATCCAGGTATTGTTCCNGCAGGNGATGTCTATGGAGGNGGTTCTCCNACTGGNATCGCATTTTATGAAAACGGNATNATGGAGNANNAATTTGGTGGNTATGTAATTAGCTGNGAACCNGCNAGAAATGTTCTTTTCGGTTATCATCCAAAAATAGAAAAAGCCGGAATTACACTTCCCAATCGGGATATTTTTTTAACAAGTAACCCAGAGAAAAATTTTGCCGGTGCAGACTTTGCAAGTGCAGGTAAAATCAAAGGTTTAATTAATCTTTTTCGTCCAAGTGATGTATGCATCGGACCGGATGGTGCGATCTATGTGGCCGATTGGTTTGATGCACGCGTCGGTGGTCATGGAACAAGAGATACCGGACAAACAGGAGCGATTTACCGAATTGCACCAAAAGGAACTAAGCTTTCTATCCCCAAGCTCGATCTTAATTCAATTGCCGGGCAGATCATGGCCCTCAAAAGCCCATCTCCCAATGTTCGAGAACTTGGACGGGCCCGGCTAGTAAAAGGAAGAAAGAAATCAATACCGGCGGTTCGCAAACTACTTGATGATTCCAACGAATTCATTCAGGGGCGGGCCATTTGGTTATTGGCAAAACTTGGCCCGGAAGGTTTAAAAATAGTTGAGTCCCAACTAACCAATCAAAACCCTCAAATCAGGGTTTGTGCATTTCGAGCAATCCGTCACGAAAATCATCGATTGATCGAGCATGCAGTCAAACTAGCCGACGACCCATCCCCTATTGTTCGCAGAGAAGTTGCCTTAAGCATGCGATATATACCATTTGGTAAAGCAAAAGACATTCTTCTTCAAATTGCCAAGGGTTATGACGGGAAAGACCGTTATTATGTCGAGGCATTTGGTATTGGCTGTACCGACAAGGAAGAAAAAATGTACGCCGAGCTTGAGAAAAGACATCGTTCCAAAAAATACGACCCTGTATACTCCGGATTAGTATGGAGACTCCATCCGGTTTCATCAGTACCCGAAATAAAATCTTGGGCATTGGATGCTAAACTGGACACCAAAATAAATCGTTCGATGCTTTTTGCACTCAGTTTAATCGATGCTCCCCAAGCGGCTGAAGCCATGGTGGAAATTGCAAAACATGGAAAAAACGAGATTTCTAGCCTCGCAAAATCCTTTATCGATAAGCGGGATCAGGGAATCTGGAATAAATTTAAAGTCAAAGATATACTCGCCGGAAAAAGCACTGGTGAAAATGTTTATGCAGATAGACTTGCCCCAACTTCTTTTGGCCCTGAAACTAAACTACCCAGTACTTCTGAAATTCTTTCCCTCAAACCGGATGTAAAAAATGGAAAGCAGCAAATTGGTCGTTGTTATGTCTGTCATAAGGTAGGATCTGTGGGAGTTGAATTCGGTCCAACTCTTGCCGGTTGGGGAAGTGGTCAGGATCGAAAAACTATTCTTCAGGCTATCCTTGATCCCTCTGCTGATTTGGCCCATGGCTACGAAGGTACTGAGTTGTTAGTAAAAGGAGATAAAAGAATTCAGGGTTTTATTCAGGCTGAGGGGGACCCCGTAGTCATTCGTGTTTTCGGGGGTGAAGATTTGGTCATAAAAGAATCTGATATTAAATCACGGAAGAAAATGAATACCTCACTCATGGCACCTGCATCCCGACTCGGACTGAATGCACAGAATGTTAGGGATATCGTGGAATATTTAAAGGTAAACTAATCAATTCGTTTTTACGAATGAATGATTTGAGCTTACATCTTGAAAGTTCTTACACCGACCTTCCAGATGTATTTTTTTCCAGGCTCATACCGACTCCTGTAAAAAAGCCAGAATTAGTTATTCTAAATAAAACACTTGCTGAAGAAATTGGAATGGATCTTTCTGGCATTTCCAGAAATCAGCTTGCTGAGCTTTTTTCAGGAAATTTAATTCCTAAAAATACATCACCTTTTGCCCAGGCTTATGCTGGTCATCAGTTTGGTAATTTCACCATGCTTGGGGATGGTCGAGCCATTATCTTAGGTGAGCACATGGCTCCCTCTGAGCGAAGAATTGATATTCAACTGAAAGGCTCGGGAAGAACTCCTTATTCGCGCGGAGGAGACGGACGAGCTGCCTTGGGACCGATGCTACGGGAATACATTATCAGTGAAGCAATGCATGCCCTCGGAATACCCACCACCCGTAGTCTGGCGGTTGTAAAAACAGGTGAGATTGTATACCGTGAGCAAGAACTAACTGGAGCCATTCTTACGCGTACTGCAAGCTCTCATATTCGGGTGGGCACTTTTGAATTTGCATCTTTGCAAGATGATAAAAAATGCACACAGTCCCTGCTCAATTATCTAATTGAAAGACATTTTCCCAAAATCAGAGAAGAGCAAAATCAAGCCATTGCCTTAATGGAAGCAGTTATTCATCAGCAGGCAGATTTAATTACGCAATGGATGAGAGTGGGGTTTATTCACGGAGTTATGAACACGGACAACATGGCTCTTTGCGGTGAAACCATTGACTATGGCCCCTGTGCTTTTATGGATACATTTGCACCTGACACTGTGTTCAGTTCAATTGACCACAGAGGCCGTTATGCATATGCCAATCAGCCTTACATTGCTCAATGGAACCTTGCCCGCCTAGCTGGGACTCTATTAGCTTTTATTGATCCAGACAGAAAAAAAGCAATCGAGATTGCAGAGAATTGCCTGAACTCATTCGAAAAAATTTACAAAGAAAA
>NZKY01000099.1 GCA_002694035.1 Opitutia bacterium | reverse complement strand
TGCCGGTTACCAGCGGCGAATTCGGATACATTGGAATCCATCACGACGATCGGGCTGGTCTGATCGGTTGTGGTTCCATTGCCCAAGGGTCCCCTTGCATTGTATCCCATACCTCTCAGCGTACCATTTGACTCAAGGAACAGGGTATGATAAAATCCTTCGACTTTGGAAACATTTCCAGTCCAAATCGATATTGGAGTGTACCGGTCTGTGGTGGTACCATCTCCCAATTGCCCCCCAGAATTATATCCTGCTCCCCACAGGGTATTGTCTGTCTTGATAAAAAAGGTGGTCTTGTCAGATAGTCCTACTTTTTTTACTTCCGTGGATAAAATTTGAATTGGGGAAGATTGGTTAGTGGTGGTTCCATCTCCCAATCGACCATAGGTATTTAATCCTGTGGTCCAAAGGCTGCCATCCGTCTTGAGGATCACACTATGAGTGTAGCCAACTGTTGCTGAGGCATTAACCTCAGCTAGTAATTTATAATTTCCAAGGAGAAAAAATAAGGATAAAAGGACAAGCAATTTAAGAATTGGAAAAATCCTTAGATTAAAAGACGAATGACCCACGCCTAAATATACCATTATTTCTTTTCTGTTTTTCCAGGTGCCGGTTTGGGAGCAGGTGGTTTTGCACCTTTTAAATAAGCGGAAAAATCAGGCTGAGTCGGGGGTAAGGTTTCTTTCTTTATCGTTCCTTTTTTTACGGATGTGTAGGATTGTCCCTTATACTCGGCAACAGCAAATAGAGTGCCCGTTGCCTCGGTCACACCGGCAAAAGTACGGACTGCAAAAACGGGAGAACCCTTGGGTCTGGAAGGATCTAGGGAAGCAGTGATCGATCCTTTTCTAAGTTCAATTTCATACCTCCCATTTTTTCCCGGAGATAACAATGCTACACAATTTTCTGATAAACGGGCTGATATTTTTCCAACGCAGGAAAAAATCATTTCAGCACTTTCCCCGGTTTGAATAAGAGTCGGTTTTTCAATCACTAAACCAGATTCAAGAGGAGAATGAGTATGATTTATTTCATTATGAACAACAACTTCACCCGTAACCTCCTCAATTTTTATAAGTAGTTTTCCCTGCTCAGCTCCTAATGATTTTGAAAAGAAAAATAATATAATCAAACAAATCTTGGAGAAAAATATTAAAGAGATTCTAAATTCCATGCCATCAAGAATTTTTAAAAAAGAATCGCAGCCAATCTTTCGTTTATTTTTCATGATATTTTCCAAGTTTCGATTCAATTTCATCTCCTAAGGATGATTCAAGAACTTCAGCCGCTTCTGAGGAAGATTGAGGAAGTCCAATTGGAGCAAATGGAATAGCCCCCTTAATTTTTGCAGAACCAACCGCTTGGTCGGATGACTCCTGACTCGAGGATTCAGAATCACTCTCGGATGAGGAATCACTTTGCTGAGTTGAAGTATCGGCAGAAAGAACGCCGTAACTCCCCCCGAATAAAGCTGATGCACCACCAAAAGATGCGAACAAATTAGTCAGGCGTTCACTGGAGGTAGGCGCTCTTAAATAATAAGAATAATTACCAAAGAGACCAAAACTAGACGCTAAATTGAGAACGGAATCATTTACGACATTACCCGAAAGACTCGAATAAGGTGTGGACTCAGAAATTGGAGAGAAATTGGGCATATTCCCGGGCGAAGTAAAATTAAAGGGTTGGGGATTTGATACAGATGTTACAGCAGGTGCGGATGCAACACTTTGACTTTCTTGCTGATTCCCTTCNGAAGAAAGTTCAGCTATTCCTATTCCTTCCAATGAAAAACCGGTAAANGAAGGATTNTCTGCAACTAATTTTTGAATATTAGCTGATGTAAAATCGAGCGATAAATCATCCAGTGTTAANGTGGTGGCATCCAATTGCTGAAGATTATCCGGTTTGGTTTCGATTTTTTGATAATTTNAAGAATTTAANTTAGTTCCATAAAGAAGCATTCTATCATAATTCAGCTGTCCTATATCATAATTCACGACCAATTGACCTTCGGCTGCAAGGAGGATTGAATTCTCTTGGCTGGGAACTAAAGGGGAAGGAAGACTGTAGACTGACAAGTCACCCTCCGCTATTCGAACATCCAGGACTTGACTCGAAAAATTAACAGGCTCTGTTGAATCACCGATAGAAAGCCCACCCGCGGATCTNACTTTTATAGATTGAAAATTTCCTGAGGGTAACAACTGTGAAATTTGATTATTTTTTGAACTAAGATCAGCGGTTGGNGAAGTATGCGATTGAAATAATCCATTTAAAATTAGNCGATTCGTTAATATAGCCCCNTCCCCTGCATTTACCTNATCAAAATTACCAAGGATTAAATCTGTGGATTGAGTCTTTCCGGAGATCGTAATTTCTTTTCCATGAAATTCCGCTTTCGAAGCTTCCAACACACCCGATTGTAAGAGTGCTTGTCCGGCCACATCTGAAGCCATTCCATGGTAATAAAATTGTTGATTTTCAGAGAGTTCGANGATCAATCCTGAACCCTCACTTTGTAAGGAAAGTTCACCGCCGGCAGCAAGAATAACCATTCCATTCTCAGCAATAATGGTTCCGGTGTTTGAAATTGAAGAACCTGCAAAGACTATTTCTTCTGCAATGATCGAGCCTAAATTTTGAATCTCTCCGCTTAAATTAGTATAATTCTCAACCTTATTCGAAAAATCGCTATTTGAAAGACTTCCTGCAATTGCACTGAGNTTACCAACTTCGACCACAGAATTTTCTCCAAAAATAATACCAGCAGAATTTAACAGGTATACATGTCCATTCGACTGCAGATTTCCGTTTATCTGGCTGGCAGTTTCCCCGTAAATTTGGTTCAAGACACGGGCACTTGTACTGGGCTGTATAAATTGAACTGTTTCACCGGATGAAATATCAAAGCCGTTGGGATAAGATATAATCGCACCGTCCGAAGCCGTTATGCTTAACTTTTTATCCAATTCAGAAAAACTAACCTCTCCGACAACAATTTCTTTGGTACCTGGCAGACCATAAAGAATACTCAAAAAGCCAGGTATAAAGAATATATAAAATAGNATTCTCATTTTACACTAAAATTCCCAACGAAGCATGGCATGCACTCGATTATCTGATGAACGNGTCCCAGGCAATATCGATCCATAATTATTAATCTCTCGAAGAGGCTTGGCAAAATCAATTCGGGCGGTTGCACCCGNAGGAAATTTTAATTCCAAACCNACCCCAGCACCNATGATTGAATGATCNCCTTCGTAGTAAAGAGGATCATTCACAAAAGTTTCCCCCCAATCCAAAAAAGGGACCAAAGTACCTTTCACATCTGGTAAATCTTCTTGAATTTTAATAGGGGGTAAGGGAGCCCGGTATTCCAAAGATANTACATATCCTGAATCCCCGGCAATTGGGGATTCGGGATACCCTCGAACCGAGCCCGATCCGCCGGTAATAAATTGATGTTGGGGAAGATGGCGTTGGTTCTTTAAGGCAAGTCCACCCTGCATACGACTTATTANTATATGATCTTTCATCCCGTCTGAAAATTCTCCTCCGAATTTATCTTTGGCCCATTTTCCAATCTGAAAAAATTCNAGATAATTAATAGATATTCGAGAGTAACGGGATTCAGTCTGTATTCCACCAAGCAAAGTTTGACTTTCAGAATTTATAGATCTGATATTTGCCGATATCGTTGCCTTTGTTTCCGTTTGAAAATACCTGCCTTTTGTAGAGAATAAGGCTGAGAATTTCGGAATTAATAATTTCGCATCCGCCCTACCAGAAACAAGAGAATTACTTGCAGTCGTTTCCTCTCCACGCAATCCGGCAATAAATGAAAATGAATGTTTTTTAAATTCAGTCCCCAATGGATTCCACTTTGTATTCAACTCGATAAATTTTGTGTCCCCCTTGAAATTAAAATGAGTAACAGCAAAGCTGGATGCATCATATTTAGAGTAACCTGCAGAAACTCCANCCATCAANAAATCAGGGAAGATAATTGGTTTTTCATAAGATATACCAAAAGACTGAACTTCCTGAGTATCCGAACTNAAGTAAGTGATACCNAANTTATCATCATTTCCAGACATTTGATTATTTTGATAGGACCCACCAATTAACCATTCCCCAGTACTTTCAGTACCTGAATTCGCAGCCTGAAGAATAAATCTTTCTTTATTTACCGGAAGAAGTTTTAAAACACTAATAACATTACCGGGTGTGTCTGAAGGACTAAGTACAACCTGTACATTTCTGGAAGGATTCTTACCAAAACGCTTCCAGTATTTTAGGGATTCTGCCATTATCGGCTTTCCAATCAATTCGCTCCCGATAGGATTACTTTTTATTTCCGAACGGACTCGATCGGAAACCTTCGGGTCAATTCCAGCATTCTGAATTTCAATATCTTCTAAGTTGGATACCCAGATTAAAAAAGTGAGTCCTAATTCTCCTTCTCTTAAGTCAACTCCTGATACTGGATCAATCTGCTTAGGATCTGGAAAAACAACTATGCCCTCGTATCCAAGGGATTTTAAATATTGCATGGGAACTTCAGCAAGTAGGTGGAGATCTCTTAAATTAAGTTGGTAAATTTCACTGCTTAGTGAAATCAAATCAGATAAGACGATAGGCTGTGCGGAAAAAGATAAATCAACTTCAGTTAAAGATAATTTTTTAAGATCAGGTAGAGA
>NZKY01000098.1 GCA_002694035.1 Opitutia bacterium | reverse complement strand
GAGGGGTTAAGTTTTTTATGGTTTTCTGAATTTCAGGAGTTGGAAAAAAATGACAAAGGGGAACTGGAGCCTGAGGATGAAGATGAATTGTTTAAAACATTGATCAGTCCTCTGTGTGATCAAATATTTTATTGCTATTATGGAGATGAAGATGCGGATTCAGATGACATCAAAGAGTGGGAAATTTTGGAGGATCTTGATGAGAATATAGAATCTGGCAAATATCGGATTCCGGATTTTATCAAGATTGTTTTTAAGTGGCCTGGAGAGGATTTGGAACGGACGATTACTCTTCCTATTCG
Organism: Opitutia bacterium; assembly: GCA_002694035.1. GTDB lineage: Bacteria > Verrucomicrobiota > Verrucomicrobiia > Opitutales > Seribacteraceae > Seribacter. The sequence continues at coordinate 5,844 of NZKY01000098.1, read as the reverse complement.
TAAACTTTCTCCAAGTGGAGTTGTGGAGGAGCCGTTGTGAAAAAAAGAAGAAAAAGTGGTTCCATTTTAGTCTTTGTACTGGCGTTGATTGTGCTCCTTTCCGTTTTGTGCATGAGATTAATGGAGGAAACCATGCAGGAACTCAGGCATGTCAGCCAATTTCATCGAAGGGATGACTTAAGAATGCACGCATATTCTGCCCTCGATGTTGCGGTCGGGGTTCTTAATGAATTTATGATGTTTGAAAAAACCCTTTATGCACCTTCACAAGGATGGGGTGATCCGCTCGCATACTCTGAAATCGAACCTATAGATCCTTCCATTAAATGGTCAATAAGTCTGGTTGATGAGTCGGGTAAGATACCAATTTCTAAAGTTTCTGAAAAAGATTTGGTTTCTTTATTTGCGACAATGCGAGCGGAAGGAGATTCACTTGTTGATGATGACGATGGACAGGCATTTTACGATGCAATGGTTGATTGGCAGGATCCGGACGATGAGGAGAGAGACGAGGGTGCGGAGGATGATTATTATGAAGGTTTGGATTTTCCATATTTTACTCCAGGGAAAAAGATTCAAAATTTTGAAGAATTTAGAATGATTAAGGGGTTTGCTTATGAACCCGATAATCCGGAAGATTCTGGTTTATTTTTTGATGAGGTGGGAAGTGAAAATCAAAACATGAGAAATTTTCGGGACAGCTTTTCTTTTTTTCATGAAGGACCGGTCAATATCAACACAGCCTCATCCTTTTTAGTCAGATTCTTATGCGGGGATGACGATAATTTATACGAAGAGGTTTATGGAGGTCCAAGTCAAACATCGGGAGAGCCTTTTTTTCGGAATATGAATGATCCACGATTGGTACAAATGAGGCAAAATCGATCAATTAGCACAAGTACAATGGCATCCGCTTTCAGAATTTTGGTAGAGGTTACCAAGGGGAAAGGAAACTTTCAATTACACGCCATTCTTGTTCGGACTGGTGGTGCACAATCTCAAACAAACCGAAAAGCCGGACAAAACCCTGGAAAACCAAGAAGTCCGCAAAATGTGAAAATGAAATATCCATTCAGAGTTCTGTCTATTAGGGAAAACGAGAATTTGGTAGACTGAAGAAGGTTTTGATGATACTTTTAAGCAACCATTTTTATGGCGGATACCCCTGACAAAACAATCGAATTCCCCAGCGGGGAACCTCGTGATATGACCCTGAGAATCCCGGGGGAACACTTCTTTTGTGATACGATTTCTCTGCCTAGTTCAGTAAAGCCTGAAAAATTTCAGGACTTTGCTGAGTATGTTTTAAATGATAGTGGGCTTTCTCCTTATCCAGCAGAACAACTGGCATGGGGTTTTCAGGTCGATGATGAATCAAGAAAACTCTTCATATTTGCCACTCCACTTGTGAAATTACGTCAGCTAGGTTGGCAGAATCTTGAAATTTTTAGAAGGGTTTTTCCCTCCTTTATCTCTATACTTGGAAAAGAGTTTTTGGAACCAAGCATCTGTTTTTTACTGCATGAAGAAACTTTGACCGCAGCATCCTTTAACGAGGGTTCAACTATACCGGATTTACTCTATTCAATTCCATTGGATAATGAACAGGGAGATGAGGCGATTGAAGATGCAAGGGGAAAATTACTGTCCCTATTTGATCTCGAGAGGTATAAAATCTCCAAGGACATACTAGTTAGTGGTGAGGTTGAAAGAACAAAAGATGGTTTTTTCAAGTTTGAACACAATTGGCTGGATGGAAAAGATGTGGATCTTTCTCCGGAACAGGATCATTTTCTCTCTGCGGATGATTTGTGGACTTGCGATCTTAGACAATCGGGATTCAAGGATTTCGAGCAAAAAAGACGAAATCAGGCAAGAACACGTTGGAAAGGTATCGTGGCCTGGAGTGTTGCTATGGCTGCCATGCTTTTGGCTTTTGCTGGAATAAAAATCATGGGGGTCAAACTTGAAGATAGGAAATTTCTTGGTCAAAGAATGGCCCAAGAAGTTCCTTTGGTTATTGAATCACAGAAACTTCTTGAAAAGCTTAGACAAAATAAGCTGGGAGGTATTGATCCATTTGGTGCTCTTGTTCGGGTCGCCGTTCATCGTGGAGGTACAAGTGACAATCCGAATTTGTGGTTTGAAATGGCACATTTTGAAAACCGGAATCAGGTTAAGTTGAAAGGGCAGGGGAAAACGGTTGAGGCAATAAACAATTTCATTGAAAATTTAGAAAAAAATAAAGTAGCCAACATCAGAACCGGACGTTCAGGGGACGAAAGGAGAACTATTAAAAGTGATGGTGGGAAAACTACATTTGAAATAGAATTTGATCTTACTGAAATAAGCGGACCAAATTCAGCTTTCATACAAATCCCTGAAACAGGAAGTATTGCAATAAAATCGGAATGAACGCATTAAAGAAAATATTTTTTAAATTCAGCGATCGTGAGCAAACTCTCTTGTTGGTATCACTTTGGGTTATCTTAATCGTTTGTTTTTTTAAATTTTTTCAAACTGGGGTTATGATGTATCAAGATTGGAATTTAAATGAGCAGACAATTTCGGGTCATGAAACAATTATTAATTTAAAACCTGCAATTGATGCAGAACTTGATAGACAAAAGCAGGAGCAGGCGAATAAAAGTTATGATAAAAAGAATTTAAGTAATCGAGCTTCCACCCTGGCAACCAAGGTTTTTCCACAAAGAGATTATCGGGAATTGGATACCGATGAAAGAGAGCGTTATTCACAGCATAAGGTTCGCATAAAGTTTGATCGTGCGAATTACGATAATGTAAATGAATTTGCCGATTTGATAAGACAGGAAAGTCCTTACATGTTCTTGAGCGAAGTTAAGATTGAGCCAAATTATCCCCCCAAGTCCCGTCCTTATGACCCAACTACATACGATGCTACTTTTGTGGTTAGTTCAGTAGAATTCGTCAGTGAGTAACCAATAAACCTTATGATTTTTAATTTACAATTCTTACTTACCCGAATCTTTTGTGTGGTAACCGTTTTTTCTGTTACTGGACTTTTTCAAAATTTGATTAGTCAAGTACCAGTTGATGGAGNACCNANTCCTTTGGTNCCTGNAGATAATACTCCGATTGAGCTTGGTTCGGATGAATTAGGCTTAGGGATTTTATCTGATCCAGTAGAACTTTCTATGGTTGATGGACTGGATGAACCTCTTGAAAGACTGCGTTTGAGAGATCAGGACACAAATGGAATTCTTGATATGATACAACTCCTAACAGGGAAATATATCCTCCGTCCGCAGAACCTCCCACAGGTTAAAGTGAATTTTGACAGTTTTAGTATTTTAACCAAACGAGAAACTTTACTTGCTCTTGACAGTTTATTGGCAATGAACGGGATTGGGATGACAAAAATTGATGAGCGTTTTTACAAAGCAGTCCCAGCTGCGGGCATGAATGTTCATGTGCCTATATGGCTCGAGGGACCTGCTTCTTTAATCAAGCCAAGTCAAAGAATTTATGTAAAGATGTTTCATCTAGATTATGCACCTGCTGTGGAAGTTCGTGAACAACTTAATCCATTTTCCACTCCTAATGTTGGTACACTACTTGTTTTTGAAAAAGCAAATAGTATTCTAGCCACAGACTCCCTTCTCAATTTGCAAAGAATGGAGAAATTATTGGAATCAATTGATCGCCCCATTAGTGCCGAAGAACTTGGCACTGAATTTTTCGTTCACGATACATTGCATGCCGGAGCCCGAGAACTTGAAGGCAAATTAAAGGCTATGATTGAGGGAAGTTTTAAATCTTTTCTTGGTGGAACGACTCAGGTTGATGCAGATGAAAGAACAGGTAAATTGATAGTCGTTACTAGAAAAGAAAATTTAGATACTATAAAATTCATCCTCAGTACATTGGACGCTCCTGTTAAAATGAAAACAACAAGCAAGCTTTTCAAATTACAGCATGCTGAATCAAAAGACATACAGGCAATACTTGATGAAGTTATTAAAAATCAGCAAAGAATAAAACAACAAGTTCAGGGTAATAAGAACATAAGAGCAAATCAGACAAATACGGCAGCTTACAAGCCACCCACACCCGGAGCAAAAAATCAACCTGCACCTGCAGCACCAACCGCAAAATCAGATTCTTCTGGTGATTCTGGAGAAGGTGCACATGAATTTAGTGATTTTATAACTATTTCAGCTGATGAGAGAAGTAATGCAATTTTGGTATATGGTACCAAGGCTGATATCGATGAGATTGGGCGAATGGTTGAATCCTTAGATCAGCCACTTCCACTTGCCCGAATTGACACGATTTTTGTTATGGTTGACCTCACTGAACAAAACCAACGGGGTATTGATGCATTACTAGGTGGTATGGAATGGTCCAAATATTCACGAGGAGAAAAGGGGGACGGTATGTTTGGTGAAGTGGCGACAACCGAACAGACTGTTACTCTTCCTGGCGGGGAGACTGTTACTGGATCCGTTCCTGTTGAAAGAAATACTTTTCAGGGTGTTCTTGGTATTCCGGGTTTGAACTCTGTGGTTCCTTTTCAATTAGAGGACTGGAAATTATCGGGAGTTCGTTGGGATCAAATCTTTGCTCTTTCATCCGAAAGAAATGATGTACGTATTTTTTCAACTCCTTCATTAATGGTTTCCCATAATGCTCCTGAGGTGCATATACTTATAGAGGATGAAAGGAATATCGTTATACCTACTTACTATGGTAATACTTCTACGGATGGTACTTCAAGTACAGGTAATGCGGAAAAAATAACAGCTAAAACTTCTTTGGAAATTAAAAAGCCGAAAATTGGACTTCCTGAAATTGATGAGAATGGAACTATTATTTCAAAGGGATCAATTTTTATGGAAGTCGAAGTGAAGGCTGAAAAATTCGATGAAACCCAAAGCAATACTTATCAGGGGCAATCTTTACCTGGTAAAAAGACTAGAGAAGCCAAGTCTTTTGTAACTATCCGTGATGAAGAAATCATTGTTCTTGGTGGGCTTCAGGAAGTTCAGGTAGATTCAACTGAATCAAAATATAACCTGCTTAGTAGCATACCATATTTTGGGGAGAAATTTTTCAGTCCAAAAACTATAAAATACACCCCCACCGAATTGCTCATATTTCTCAAGCCTAGTATCATGAAAGCTGATTATGATATGACCGAGGAAAATATTAAATCAATTGACGAAAGAATCGAGGGTGATTACGCACCGAAATTCCGTTCACCTTCTGGAAGAATTCTGGGTATGCCTGATATTGATGGTATCATGAAAAATAATTCAGCAAGTAAAGATATGCCCTCTAGTAAGCCAAGTTTCTGATAATGAGTATTCGATTTATGTACTCATTTTGGATTTATTTCATTTGGTTAGGATTATTTAACCTAAGTTTTTTAGCTGCTCAGAATAGTGTAAATCCTTTTGAGCGACCAGGTTCAAGACAAGCAAAGGCACCACCCGTTATCAGACCCGCTCCACCACCACCTGCCCCTAAGCCATTAAATCCAAATATTGAGCTTCGAGGTATGTTTAAATTCAAGGATGAATGGCACTTTAGCATTTTTGATCGAGGATCAAATAAAGGAGCATGGTTGAAAATTGGTGAAAGTTTTAATGATGGGAAAGTAAAGATTGAAGGATTTGACCCTGAAAGTGAAAAACTTTCAATCCAAGGGGGCTATACCTTAACTTTGAAAAATCCAAGTAATCAAGTACTTCCTGTACCGAGTGGGCAGGCAGTCAAGAAACCTAGCTCCCCCAAAAAAATTAATACTCCTCAAAATCGTCCACGAGCCATTACTATTCCTCCGCGAGTGAACATTCCTCC
>NZKY01000097.1 GCA_002694035.1 Opitutia bacterium | reverse complement strand
AATACTAGTTACAAGAAGGGTAGTTTTTCTGGGAATCTTGGTTTTTCCTCGTTTGAAACAAAAAATGATCGACCAAATTCTAATTTTAATAACTTATCTGCATCTTTCCTGATCGATAAAAAAATGAGTGATAACCTTTATTTCAATCTTCTTGGAATTGGTTATCGTAGTGATTTTGGTAGTGTTGGTGCAACTTACAGTGAAGATTATGATAATTTTCAAGAGACGGAACAATACTTGATATCTCCTCAAATAAATTATTCTGATGATGACTTTAGAGCTAGTCTTACTTTCTCAATCAGCAAGGATGATTTACTTGGTCAACGAGACATATCAGATAAGACGCAATCTTTTACTGATGAACAGTCTGTTGATCTGATTATTGAAAATCAGTTTACTGACAATTTCTTGCTTACGATTGGCTCCGGCTATTCTAACACAAAGTTTGAAGAAGATGGGCTTTCTCCTTTTGCACCTTCACCTTGGAAAGAAGGAAATAGTTGGGAGCAGAAAAGTGGATCCATCGGGTTTCATGCTAAACTTAGTGAAATTAATGAAGTGAGTGGAAATATAAGGTATGATGACTATTCAGATTTCGACAATCCTTTAACTTACGACTTCAGAATCAATACATCAGTTCATGAAAGCATTACTACTTTTTTAAAACACTCCATTGGTTATGCACCACCAACAGCATTGGACCTTTACGGGTTTGGACCATGGTATCCAGGAAACCCGAATTTAGTAGCTGAAGAATCCAAGAATTATGAGGTTGGATTCAATTATAACTATACAGAAAAGAATTATTGGGGTTTAACATATTTTTACACAGATTATGAAAACCTTATTGATTCGACTCCTCAAAATATAAACGAAACAAGCACAAATGGTTTTGAAATGTCATCAAGGAATTATCTAAGTGATTATTTTCAGATTAATTCATCTATCACTATGTTGAGATCTAAAAACAAAGATTCGGGTGAAGGTTTTCTAGATCGCAGACCTGAACTTTTTGGTTTAATTTCATTAATTTACGAAAAGGAAGTATTAATGATAGGTACCGAATTTATTTCGAAATACAGAACTAAAGAGAAGGACTTTAATCAAGCATCTGCCCCTTGGTTTAAGATTGTAGATGCCGACGATTATACTGTAGCGAGGTTATTCTCCTCTTATAAGTTTAAAAATAGCTTTGAAATCAATGCAAGAATCGAAAATTTATTTGATAAAGAGTATTCCGAAGTTCATGGATACCCTGCCCTTGGTAGAGCATTTCATGCAGAATTGAACTATAGTTTTTAAAATTTTAATTTACTCGCACTCCGGACAAACTCCGTAGAGCATCACCTCAAAGCCTTGAACTGTGAATCCTTTGGGAACCTTTGCTGGTGGAATGTCTTCAGTAGTGTCTTTTAATGCAAACAGTTTGTCACAGGACCTACATGCGAAATGTACTTTATCTTCTCCATCTGCCCATTCGTAGCGAGGAGGTTGGCCTGGATAGTCAACTCCGACAACCCTGTTTTTCTCTGCTAGTGCCTTGAGGTGTCTGTATGTTGTAGCAATGCCAATGCGAGGGTACATGTTTGATGCTCTTTGATGGATCTCAAGAGGAGTGAGAGGTCGTTTTGCTGATTTAATGACTTCTAAAATTAGGCTTCCTTGTTGAGTATTCCTTTTCACTTTAATTTTAATGACCAGTTATGGTTCTAAACGCTAATTAATTCTTTTTTTTTAAAGTCGACTGGGTATTTTTTCTAAGTTCCTTAACATCGGCTTTTATTTTGGCAAAGTCATCCTTATCCATCCTTTCTGTGAAAAGAATTCCATTAAGATGATCTACTTCATGCTGAATACATCTCGCTAATAGACCATCACACTTAAGAGAGTGATAGTTGCCGTCTAAATCTTGGTAGTTTACGAGAATTATTTCTGGTCTAGCAACATCTCCTTTTATGTTTGGAAAAGATAGACAGCCTTCCTCGTAATAGTATTCTTCATCAGATAAAAATTCAATTTGAGGATTTGCCAAACACATTGGCATTAAAAGTTGAGGAGAGAGATCTTTTCCGTCCATATTTGCCATTATCGGATACTCAGGATGAGTTGGTACATCGACAACACAAAATTGTATGGCTTTTCCCACTTGCTGAGCAGCTAATCCAATACCCTCTTCTTTATACATTGTTTCGAGCATATCTTGATAAAGCTCATTCAGATTTGAGGAAAATTCTTTAATTAAATCCCCTTTTTTATGAAGGACAGGGTCTCCGTACATAGATAAATTTAATAGCATTCTTGCATTTTATTTAAAATGTTCATCTTTTTTAAAAATTTAATTCACGAAATGTGAACAAAAATCGATTGCATAATGNTAGTATTTCNCNGTNAATNATAGGAGTTTGCGATCTTTAGAACAATTCAAAAATGTTAAGTTAAGTGGTATAGTTTTATTACCTNTAGCCTTAATTTTTGGAATTCTCGGTTTGGGGAGCCCAATTTTCTTCTCCTCCGTTTCTGAAGATACCTTGGAAGATATTGGAAAAGAGGGGAAAACGATCGACCAAGAGATAGTTCGTCAACTCAGGCAAAATAATCTTGGACCAGCTGAAATGCTCTTGCCTATGACATCTTTGAACAAAAGAAAAGATTTTGGAGAAGCTATCGAATCTAAGAAAAACAGTCATCCCGAATTAGCAATTTCAGGTGGTGGAAGTATTTTTGATATGCTTACATTCAAAGATTACTTTGGTGGGTTGGATCAATACAATTTAAAGCGCGGTCGCTTTGAAGCTTTTTTCGTGTATAATCGCGCCACAACTCGAGGAGATTTATGGGATCGCCTAAGTCAAAATAGTTCAAATGATAATGTTCAAGCTCTGCTAAAGGGAATTCCGAAGGATGGAAGACCCGGGAATTTTTGGGCTAGAGTTCTTTCAGACCCGCGTATTGCTTCATTTTCTGGAGTTAAAATTGCCAATCTTGTTGGATTTCCATTTTTTCCTGATCGACGAATTGTTTTATCAGTGGGTGCAAAATTCCCTGGAGAGTTTGACAAAAATGCATCTGAGGCAGAGATTCGCGACCTTTGTATTAAAGATGCAAGAAATAACCTATTCAAATTCTCAAAAAAAGCTGAATTTTTTAAGGTTACTAGAAAGCCTCCCGATGCCTTTATTGAAAAAATCGAGGGCAATGCATCGATCACTTCTATTGATTTTGAAAGTATAGCCAGAGATTCTGGCATGCTTAAAGTTGGTAAAATGGATGATGGAGGATACGCGGTAATTATCGGAGGTATTGTTAATAGAGATGGGGATTTTGAGAAGCACGGAAGGTGGCTTCCATATCCTATACTTGTTCCAATGATGGTTGGCACTGCAATGTCCATTGAAAAAGAATATTTTTCTTCCGATGCTGCTTATCAAATCGGTCGTCTTTCTCAGAATATGCTGAAGGGTGATTTTAAATCTAAAGAAAGGATTCGATCTTTTTATTGGGCAGCACATCAATTAGCTAGAAAAATGAATTTAATCCAGGTTGCTGAGCTAACTCGAGCTTGTTCTGATCTCCAAGCTGTTTTTGATCTATCTGCATTAATCAGAATGAGAAATCGGCCTCTTTCTGAATCAATTGGAAAAATAAAATTAGCTGAGCAAAACTTGGGCTTTCTTTCTTTTGATCAAAGGGAAAAGGGGAGGGTCGAACTGCAAAAATTATTAAATGAAAAGCAGTTAGCACAAAAGAAGTTTGAAGATGAATTACGAATTATTTACGGGGCAACCCTTTTATCTGGAGATCCTTCTGGCTTGTTGAATTATATTGAAGGCTACCCTGTATATAAAAAAGATGGTGATAAGCAGGCATCTGAAGCTGCATTAGATGATATTTCTCTTGCTATGAGTTATGGGGATAAATCACTTAAACATTTGATTGGAAAGAAACAACCAATAAACGAAAAAGGATTGGTTGAAAGTTTTGTTAAGCCCTTATTCCCCATTTTTGGAGGTAAGATTTTGACATTTTTATCTCATAGTTATCCAGGGAGTGCCCTATTTTTGAAAGTCATTCTTATTATATGTTCAGTGTTACTTTTGTTCGTTTTCATTTCCTCTATTCTTCCTAAACCAGCTTACCAGCGTTCAAATAGTCACTTTTTTCTTCGTTGGACTGCAAAATTTTCCAGTGCCGCATTTGTCGCTTTAATTATTGCTATATCGTTGGAGCCTAACCTTTTACAAACTCCAAGAGGTCAGATATCTATTGCCGGGTTTGATTTTGCGCTTGCGAATCTTCTCGCCTATCCCAATGACGAATCTATGGCGGAACAAAATCTTACAGTCGTCACTGCAATCATTGCAGGTGCATTTTTACTAGTCCAAGTCGTGATTTTCGTAATTTGTTTATCACGAATTTCTCAAGTCAAAAGAGAAGAAGCTAAGCCAAAATTGAAATTAGCTTTGTTGGATAATGAAGAAAACCTATTTGATTTAGGATTATATATCGGTCTAGGTGGAACTGTTTTATCTCTTATTTTGCTTCTTGTTTTAGATGTTAAACAGGACGCACTAATTGGTGCTTACACCTCTACTCTTTTTGGAATACTTTTCGTTGCAGCACTGAAAATCTTTGTAGTCCGCCCTTATCGAAATCATCTGCTTATAAAGCAAGAGGACGAGAAGAGGAATGAGTCGTAGCCTTTTATTAGTAGTTTGTGATTTTTTACTGCTAAGCATCTTAGCCTTGGCAAGGTTTGATGTTCCTGAAGATGCTATCATAGCTGAGGACGGCCAGAAAATTGTCTCCAATGCCGTTATTGAGAGGATTTCAGACGGCGAAAATTACGACGATGTAGTCGCTGAACTTGAAGCTACTAACCAGACATTATTAGAAAATCTGAGCGATGATAAGAATGACCTTTTAGAGCAAAAACTTAAATTAGAAGATCAAATTGCTCAAAGGCAGAAGGAATTGGAGGAAAAAGAAAATCAAATTGCTTCGCGTGATGCTTTGATAGCTGACAAACAAAAAGAAATTCAAAGATCTCAAGAAGAAGCTCGGGAGTTGCAGCGTAAAAGAGAAGAAATTGAGAAAAAGAGGGAAGATTTGTTAAAGACCAACGCAGCTTCGCAAAAAGAGCTTGAACTTCTTTCAAAAAATTTAGCAGAGGCAAAGAAGAAGTCTGAGCAACTTGCTGAATTAAAAGCCAAAACGGAAAAGGAGGCTGCTGCATTCCGTGTTGAGCTTGCAAAATCCTTGGAGAAAGCAAAAGCAGATGAAAAGGCAGCTGCCGAAGCAAAGGCTCAATTAGAAGATGAAAAGAGAAGGAGTGATGCTCTCGTTGCCTCTACATCCAAGATTGATGAAAAAATTGATTCTTTGAACCAAGGTTTGCAGGGAGTTGGTAAGGATTTAAAAGTTGTTGGAGAAGGGTTGGCAGGAGTAGGGGATAAAATTACTTCCGTTACTGAAGATGTGAGCAGTGTTAAAAAGGACATGTCACGGGTTGGAGAAGAAATGGCCGGAGTTAAAAAAACAGTTGATGGTGTTGGAACGCAGGTAGAATCTATCAAAAAAGATGTTGAGGATTCTGTTGCTGAACAGGAAAAGAACTTTAAAAAGTTAACTGATGTTCAAGCAAAATCGGTCAATGAAATTTTTACCAAGTATGAACAAAATAAAATAAATCTTCAATTAAAGTTTACTTATAATTCTGGATTTCTTACCGGAGTTCGAGAGGAATCATTCTTAATGGACTCGATCATAATGGTAGATGGTTCATTTGCATATTGTCTAGTACACACAAGGAATAGCCCTTTCCGGTTGGAACCAACTACTCGCAAGCTGATTGAGGTCAGCGGAAATGTGAGCAGTTCAAAACTTAAAGATGATATTCAGGTAAAAGAGGTTGCTTTTATGGATGATCCTAGAATTTTGATCGTCCCGCTTTACATCAATCCAATTGATTTGACCAAGTCTTCTGAAATACAAGTTTTTAAGGCACCCGAAAACCCTTATCTGTTTTCTGAAGCAGTAGTCGTTGATTCGAAAACTGGTCGCTTTTGCCAAACAGATTTTGTTCGAGATGAAAGAGATTCAAGATATATAAAAGTCAAGCATACTAGTTTTGCATTTATTACCGGAGAATTTGATCCTGGAAAAGGAGATTTGGTATTTTCTCAGAAAGGTGAACTTTTGGGCATAATGGTAAATAATGACTATGCATTTCATGTTAAGAATCTTGGTGCAAGAATACACTCTGGTTCAAGAACACCCATAGGTTCTTCGTTTGTGGCATCTAAAACGAATTCTTTGATCGTTTCTCTTAATAAGAAACTATCCGGACTACAGAAAAAATTTAGATAACCTACTTTTTTTACAATTAATTTTTCTTAGGTTTTTCTATTCTAATTGTGAAGAGTTTTGATTTAGCAAAGTCAGTTAGTCAAAGGGGTTTCCTGTCTGGTTTTATTGAATTACCCAAAGACCGTTGTAATTGGTCCGTAACTCTGCTTTTCATTGTTTTAGCATATTTGCTCAGTTTTTGGGTGCGTCTTGAGTGGATAGATTTTGCACAAGCAAATTACTTAAATGACAGTGGTGAAGTCGAATATTTGAGACCCGATATGGTTAAAGACGGAGTTGCCCTGCCCAATACCCACGACAGCTTTTATTTTGGTAGCATTTTACAAAAAGCACATTTAGGTAAACATTCTGAAAATTATTTAGTACCTAGTGAATACAAAAATGGAATGATTACATTTTTGCCTTACATTTTACTAAAAATATTCCCTGATTTAAAAATTGAACAATTGTTATTGTGGTTGCCAGTATGCGTAGCTGGTTTTGTTTGTATTCCTATTGTTTTGATCGGTCGTTTGTATGGAAGTTCATTATGGGGTTTTCTTTCAGCTTGTTTAGCCGGGATCACTCACAGTTACTACAATCGTACTTTGGCCGGATATTACGATACTGATATGTTTTCCATTACCGCTCCTGCTTTTGCTATGTATTTCCTGCTTGCAGCATCAAGGAAAGAGTCTACAGGATATTTACTAGCAGGTACAATAAGTTTATACCTGTCTGGATTCTTTTATGGTTCTGTTCAAGCAATTATCTGTGCTTTAGCGCTGACTTTTTTGGTTTATCGATGGGGGCTATTTTTACTAGATTTTTTGACTTTAAGTAAAAAAAATAAGCGGACTAACTGGAAAGTTCTTCTTCAATTCAATTCATTTAATTTTGCCTGCCAAACAACTTTTTTTATGGCTTGGGTATTTTTTGCCGAGTCGTGGGCTTTAGGAAGTTCAGTGGAGTATACGCCGTATAATTTTCTGATCGGCTTATTATTTCCGGTGGTTTTTTATTTTGTTTATAAGACTTTTCTTGATCCAAAAAACCAAAAAAAAGATCATACTTCTAAATTCAATGCATCCGAGAAAACGGATTATGAAAATGAAAACTTTTTGAAACCAAGCTGGTCACAAAAGCTTTTTTTGGGTAGTACAATTTCTCTATTACTTTTGTTGTTGGTTGGAGTTCCTCCATTTTTGAATTTTGGCCCTTTTTCCGGTACATGGAATAAGCTCACTGGAAAGTTGCAAAGCTATTCTGTTATTTCAGGAGAAAGTGCTAGTCAAAAAGCCACTCCTCAGAAAGGTTATTCTTTAAATTTTAAAGATGTTCAGACGACTATTAGGGAAGCCAGTGAAGTTCCACCAGAGGTTGTTAGAAATAGAATTCTTTCCGATGCCCCTTCCTGCTCTTGCCCAAGATGTTTGCCGCCGAATGAAAAGGATGATTCTACAATTATTCCAACTGCAATAATTGGTTTTATTGGTATTGGGTTTCTTATCCTGAGGTATTGGGAATTATGCCTAACCTTACCGTTTTGTGCGATAGCGTATTATTGCTTTCAAGGATCCGTGGGTTTGCGTTTTACCGTTCACGCAGGCAATGTGGCAGCTCTGGGTCTTGTATTTTTCTTGCTCGTTCTACTTTGGTATCTTGTAAGGGAGTTGAATAGACGATCTTCAAATATCAAAAAGTTTGATGATTACGATTTTGCAAAATGGGTAACATGGATAATTACGGCTTGTATAGTATTATTCTTTGCTTTTCCTAACATCAAACACGCAAAAAATTACAACTCTCATGTTGTATATCCTGTTAATACGATCAAAGTTTTGGATAAATTAAACGAGGTTTCTGATCCTGAAGATTTCGTTATTACTTGGTGGGATTACGGTTCAGGCTGTTGGTTTTATGGAGATACAAAAACATTTACATCTCCTGCTCATCAGACTTTTGACAATTTTCTAACCTCTGAAATTCTTCGCTCTAAATCTTCTTTAAAGGCGGCAAATTTAGCACGTCTGAAAACAGAAACCTACATCAATTTAAGAAAAAACAAAACTTATTCTCAGAATACGTTTCCGACTGCCGTTCAAGCTATGTTTAAGGATGGTACTGATGAACTTGAATTTTATCAGGGACTTTTATCTGACCTTGATAATACAAATTATATTTTACCTGATAAAACCTGTGAAAATTTCCTTTTTCTGCCCTATGAAATTCTGAGAATATTTCCTACCATATTAAGTTTTAGTTCCAGAAATCTTTACTTTTCAGAAAATCAACTCCAACCACAAATGGGTGCCCGTGACCCACCAATGTTAATTCTTAAGAATGGTAGGCGAGAGGGGAACTCAATCATTTTCGACGGTAATTTCAGGATGGATAAAAGAGGGACTCTTCGTATGTATGGCCAACAAAATGGAGTTATTCCTTACGGGCAAATATTTGAAGTTTCGAATGATGGGCAACCCGCCAAGCTAATTCAATCAATTAATTTTGATGGATTAATCATTCCATCGAACTCTGATTCTTTAGCATCCAGACGATTGGTTTTTATTAAGGAATTTCAAGAATTGGTTGTCCTCTCACCAGCAACATATCGGTCTGATTTTGCTCGTCGTTTTTTATTAGATCAATTTGATAAAAGAGCATACCAACACACTCAATTTGCTAGAGGACCATATCCGGTTAATCAACCCTACATGACGCAAGCCGATTGGGTAACTCAAAACGGAATGATATTGTCCCTTAATATGCGAGGTGGTTATGTGATTGAGGCCAATATTAATAATAATTTAGCCAAAGTGCCTGGGGTAAAGGATCCTGTCCCCTTTAATTTTCATAGAGCTATTCATCAATCTGATGGATCTATTATCCAAGCTCCCCCCAAGGTTAACCCTGATGCCAAATTTCATTTAATTCAGTCGAATTTGCCTGTATTTTTAGGGGGCAGAACATTTGAGGTTCCTAAGGGAGGGATGACTTTAGGGGAATTGGCAAAAACAAATGGTTTAAATTCTAAGATTTTAGAAGTATCAACAGGTAAGGAAGAATCATACTTTTTCTCCGAGTTCAAAAAAGTCGAAATACCAGCTAAGGGGTATCAATTACTTCCGGCATTCTTTTTTATGGATGACGAAATTTTTAAAAGTGTCTTGGTCCAAGGGTTTTTCATGGATAATCTAGATCCCAAATACTTCAGCAAGGTTTATTCTTCTGCTTGGGGAAAAGTTTATAAGTTTTTAAAATGACATTCTTTTGTATTATTTTCTAAATTTTGGCTAAATTTAATTAACTTTCTATAAACAACACATATTAATTATTGCTTGTATTTTAAAAATCAGTTCGTTTTAATGCATTATAGTGTCATGAAAATCATATCAACAACCTTTTCATTTTTAATTATAACTCTATTCCTTCAGGCACAAAATGCTCCTCAGGAAATAGTTGACCCTAAGGGTGCCATTATTATTGCTCAGCTCGAAGGTGATGTGACAATTACTAACAATACTACAGGTGATGCATTGCCGGCTGATCGTGTAAAGTCAGGA
>NZKY01000096.1 GCA_002694035.1 Opitutia bacterium | reverse complement strand
AATGCTGCCAGATTTGTGGAAGATCGAAACATTCCACTACAGACATCTGACCTCATAGAAACCATCATTTCTTCAAATGCTCTAAAAGCTTCATTCTTATATTCACTTAGTGGGTCTTTTTGTCCGTATCCCCGAAGTCCAACACTCCTGCGTAATTCATCCATCTCAGTAAGATGATCCTGCCAATGTACATCAACTGCATTTACAACCACATATCTTTCTAAACTCTGTAACTGATCAGGGTCTTCAAGTTTCCTTTTAGCTTCATAAGCATTTTGGATTTTAGAAAAAATGTGTTCCTGCACTTCTTCTTCATTTTTACCAACCAACTCATCAAGTTGTAAACTTAATGGAAAGGTAACATTTACCCAACCGGCTAGCAAAGATTCCAATTCAGGCATATCTTCTTTTCTTTGAGACTTAAACTCTGCAACCTGTACAATTGCCAGACGACTATCAAGTTCCTCTTCCACCAATTCCATTAGAATCTTCCCAGGATCTTCTTCTAGAAGAACATCATTTCGAATAGCGTAAACGATTTCACGCTGTTTATTGAGCACATCATCATATTGTAATAAACGCTTACGAATAGAATAATTTTGCTGCTCAACTTTTTTCTGTGCGTTTTGTATCGACCAATCTAAAGTACCATGCTCCAAAACCTCGTCATCCCCGAAAGACTTCTCAAGCATTTTTGAAAGAGCACCTTGATTCGCAAAAAGTCTCATCAAATCATCTTCCAAAGAAACATAAAATCTTGATGCCCCTGGATCACCCTGCCTTGCACACCGCCCTCTCAATTGGCGATCTATTCTTCTAGACTCGTGCCTTTCCGTTCCAAGAACTAGAAGCCCACCCAATTCCTTGACTCCTTCTCCCAGTTTAATATCAGTTCCACGACCCGCCATATTAGTGGCTATTGTGACTGCACCCTGTTGTCCGGCATCCGCTACAATCTCTGCCTCTTTTTCATGAAATTTAGCATTCAGTACAGTGTGCCTGATATTTGCTCTTTTGAGCATTCGGCTAAAAACCTCAGATGATTCTACAGAAGCTGTTCCAACAAGAACTGGTTGACCTTTTTCATGAGCTTCCCTCAGATCTTCCAAAACCTGGTTAAACTTTTGCCGACGCCCTTTGAACATTAGGTCGTTTAAATCCTTTCTAACACAATCACGATGTGTTGGTATAACCATAACACCAAGGCGATAAATATCGTGAAATTCTCCAGCCTCGGTTTCTGCAGTTCCAGTCATCCCTGCTAGTTTGTCATACATCCGAAAATAATTCTGGATGGTAATGGTAGCATATGTCTTTGTTTCCTTCTCGATGGAAACTCCCTCTTTTGCCTCAACTGCCTGATGCAAACCATTGCTCCACCTCCTACCAGGCATCAATCGGCCTGTGTTTTCATCAACAATCATGACCTTTCCACCCTGTACGACATACTGCTTATCTTTTTCATACAATCCATAAGCACGAAGTAGTTGAGAAACAGTATGAATTCTTTCACTTCTTACCTGAAAGTCGTTTTCGGCATTTTCTTTTTTCTGACGTTTTTCTTCATCACTGGAGCTTTTATCCCGATCAATTTCAACATACAAGGTGGCGAGATCTGGAATAACAAAGCCCTCTGGATCTTTAGGACTAATTAATGAACGCCCGACTTCAGTTAAATCAGCCTGCTGATTCTTTTCATCGATTACATAGTGCAGTTCTTCTTTTAATTTATGAGCACGGTCCTTGTTGTAATCTGAATTCATTTCAAGGTCAAATTTCTCAAATTTCTTTCGAATCTGAGCGTCTTCCATCATCCGCATAAACTGGCGATGAGTGGGCATTCCTCTTTTTACCTGATATAATTTAGCGATAACTTCATCAGCCTCCTCATCAGATAAATCTTCTTTGGCAAAAGCTTTTTTGGCATCACCAGCAAGTCGATTACACTGTTTTAATTGAGAATCAAAAAGTTTCATAACCAGTGGCTTCATCTCAGCGAAAGGCAAAGGGTGATCTTCTCGCATCGGACCGGAAATAATTAGGGGAGTTCTTGCTTCATCGATGAGAATGGAATCAGCTTCATCGATGATGCAAAAAAAATGATCTCGTTGCACTTGGTCATCCTGGCATGTCGCCATGCCGTTATCTCTTAAATAATCAAATCCAAACTCAGATGCCGTTCCATAAGTGATATTTTTTTTATACATTTCTCTTCTCTCATCAGACGGCATATTGTTTTGAATACACCCAACACTTAATCCAAGAAATTCGAAAAGTGCTCCCATCCAGTGAGAATCACGACGAGCCAAGTAATCGTTTACAGTGACTAACTGGCAATTCTTACCAGACAATGCATTTAAATAAAGTGGGCAGGTGGAAACCAATGTCTTTCCCTCACCCGTAGCCATTTCGGCAATATGGCGTTCATGTAGTGCCATACCTCCAATCAACTGAACATCATAATGAACCATTTCCCAGCCAATCGGATGACCACATACATCAATGGTTCGGCCACATAATCTGCGTGCTGCGTTCTTTACTACAGCAAAAGCTTCGGGCAACAATTCTTCCAAGCTCTCTCCATTTTGATAACGCTCCATCATCTCAGGAGTTTTGGACTTCAACTCGTCATCAGAAATTTTCTGAAATTCTTTTTCCAATCGGTTGATTTGCTCAACAACAGGAACGCATTTTTTTAAATACTTCCGATGGTGCCTACCTTTTAGGCTTTTAAGAATTGATTGAAAAGGAGCTAGAGGATTCATTTTTAAATACCTATGATTTTTTTGAAATATGGAATCGTTTTGTCCAAACCTTCATTCAAATTAATTTTGGGTTCCCAATTTAAAATATTTCTTGCCAAGGAAATATCTGGTTTTCTTTGAGTCGGATCATCTGCGGGAAGTTCTTTTTCCGTAATTTTGGAAGAAGTATCCATTTTTAACAAAATTGAATCTGCAAGTTCTCTTATAGTAAATTCATTGGGATTTCCGATATTAATAGGTCCAACCGAGTCCTCTTGTTCCATAACAAGCATCATAGCTTCAATTAAATCATCAACATAACAAAAGGAACGGGTTTGAGATCCGTCACCGTAAATAGTGATATCTTCATTCTTTAGTGCCTGAACAATNAAGTTGGATACAACCCGACCNTCATCAGGCAACATTCTTGGCCCGTANGTGTTGAATATTCTAACCACTCGTATATCCACCTNGTTNTCCCGATGATAATCNAAANATAGAGTTTCCNCACATCTTTTGCCNTCGTCATAACATGCACGCAAACCTATTGGGTTTACATTACCTCTGTAAGACTCAACCTGAGGATGAATTTCCGGATCGCCATAAACTTCTGAAGTGGATGCCTGTAAAATCCTTGCCCCAACACGTTTTGCCAGACCAAGACAATTAATAGTTCCCATAATTGAAGTTTTTACGGTTTTAATGGGATTAAATTGGTAATGAATTGGAGAAGCTGGACATGCAAGGTTGTAAATACGATCAACCTCCAATTTAAAGGGGTCTACAACATCGTGACGAATTAATTCAAATTCACGGTATTTAAGTAAATGGGAAACATTTTTTTTTCTCCCTGTAAAAAAATTATCCAAACATATAACCTCGTTTCCCTGATCGAGTAAACGCTCGCATAAATGACTGCCTAAAAAACCAGCCCCTCCAGTAACTAGAATAACCATAAATAAACTTTTAACCTATCAGTTCCTGAAAATTTGAAAACATTCTTTTACGGAGTGGTATCAGATTCTTTATTCAATTGTTTAACGGCTCGGTAAAGGACTTGAGTACCTTTTTCTCCATAACCCAAAGTATTAACCTGATCGTATAACTTCTTTACTAAGTTTAGACCTTTTAAATCTAAGCCTAATTTCTTTGAATCTTGAAGGGCAATTTCCATATCTTTTATGAAATGCTTCACATAAAAGCCCGGCTCAAAATTTCCTTCAGCCATTCTTGGGCCCAATTCGTTGATCGACCAGCAACCTGCTGCTCCTTTTCCAACTAATTGAATAACTTGTTTTAAATTTAAGCCAGTCCTTTCAGCATATACTAATGCTTCAACTACACCAATCATTGTAGAAGCAATAACAATCTGATTACTCAATTTAACCCTTTGACCTGAGCCTGCCTCGCCGAAAAGCTGGATATTTTTTCCTACACTTTCAAATATAGGAATTATTTTATCAAAAATGTCCTTCTTTCCTCCACACATAATCGCCAAACTGGCATTTCTTGCACCTATATCTCCACCGCTCACAGGTGCGTCCAAAGAATCTGCATTTAATTCGGATGCTTTTTTCGAAATTTTTATCGCTAATTCAGGACACGAAGTTGTCATATCGATCAAAACCGTGCCACTTTTAACTTTACCGAAAATACCATTTGGTCCGAAATAAACTTCCTCAACATCCTTGGGATATCCGACCATGGTGATGATTACATCAACTGCATTTGCAATTTCACCCGGAGAGTCCAACCATCTTGCTCCCCTTTTACAAATTTGCTCGGCTTTGCTTTTGGTTCTCGTAAAAACATAAAGTTCATAATCTGACTCAAGCAAGTTACTGGCCATGGAGTAGCCCATTACACCCAATCCTATCCAACCGATCTTTTGTTTTTGCATCAATTTTATATGTTAGAAATACTATGGTCGGGACGACAGGATTTGAACCTGCGACCCCTACACCCCCAGCGTAGTGCGCTACCAGACTGCGCCACGTCCCGAAAATAGTATTTTAAAAGGTTTAGACAAAAAAGTATTGGCGTAACCTAATCATTAGATGAGACTTAAGCTAATCACAATTTACCCTTAATCAATAAAAAACGATTTTAAAATTCGATCGAACAACCTTTTAGCGTTTTTAAATAAATTTATATTATATTATGATAAACAAAGTTTTTTTAGGCATACTGATTTTACTAGCCTTATTTTTTGGGGAATTTTTTGAGTGGCACCTAAGAATTTATCTATTTTTAGAGGACTCCTAAAAAGTTTATTCGGATCCCATAAAATTTATCGCCCGATTCTTAATACTCTCTTTATTAAGCATCTTCGTGGTAACCTTCTACAATCTATTCGTAAAATTTTTTAGTCCATCAGCCAAAAAAGATAAGAGATCCAACAATACATCAACCAAAAGTGAAAAACTGAAGGCAATTCATGTGGAAACAGAAAGAATTAAAGACAAAGAATATGATCTTGGAACCGAAGCACTGACAGACGATAAAAAGAAATCTTGAGATTAATTGAAAAATCTAAAAATGCATCGAAATCAAAATAAATTAAATTTAAAAATAACAATTCAAGTTTACTATTGGTATATTTATTATTTAAAACCCTGTATAAATTCGTTGCGAAAAATCTCTTAGATTCTATTAAATATTCAGATAACTATATGAAAATGTACAAAAACATACTCACTTACTCTATATCATTGTTCATCACCTGCTTTGTTTTTGCCGACAAAGTTGAACCCCCTAAGGATGCGATTCCTTTTCGTGGAAACCACTACAAAGCATTCCTAGATACAAACAGTACTTGGTGGGAAGCTAAATTCGCTTGCGACGATATTGGTGGAGAGTTGGTTGTTATTTCCACTGCGGAGGAAAACGAATTTGTCAGACGATTAGCCAAAAATAATCTCATATGGCTTGGAGGTACGGATGAGTTTGAGGAAGGTAAATGGACATGGGATAATGGTGAACCTTTTAAATTTAAGAATTGGGCCGAATCTCAACCATCAGGAAATAATGGTTTCAATTTCCTCGTCCTTGATGGAAAGCTTGGGAAATGGTCAGATACCACAGACTTTTCAGGAAAAGTAAAAGGCTACATTTGCGAATGGAAAGGATCCGCCCCTAAAAATGCAGGACCTAAAGATTCTGAATTAAAAGCTCCTTCAAAATAATTATCATTTAGAACTTTTCTTAAAAGCCGGATTCTTAAACCGGCTTTTTAGTTTTTGGAATGATTATATCTATTGATCCAATCCACAGCCCAATCTATAAAATCTCCCGTAGCAATATGCCTGCGTGCATCTTCCATTAATTTTACAAAAAAGCGCAAATTATGAAGTGTTAAAATTACTCCTCCCAGGGATTCCTTAGCCATAAAAAGGTGACGTAAATAGGAGCGAGTGAAATTTTGAGAAGCAAAACAATCTGTCTCTGTGTCTAAAGGATCAAAATCAAAACGAAATTTTTCATTACGAATGTTTATACTTCCATTCGATGTATATGCTGTTCCATGTCTTGCAGCTCGACTCGGAAGAACACAATCAAACATATCGACCCCATAACCTATCATCTGCAAAAGCTGTGGAGGAGTACCCACTCCCATTACATACCTTGGAAGCTCAAGTGGCAGATATTTTATGGTTTTTGCGACCTGCTTAAGCATATCAGCTTCAGGCTCCCCTACACTAACTCCTCCAATTGCATAACCCGGAAAACCAATTTCAAGGAGTTGTTCCGCTGATCGTTTACGCAGTTCCATAAATCGCCCTCCCTGAACAATTCCAAAAAGTTTCCTACCCTCCAATTCAGCATCCGTTTCCTCCCACTTTTTTTTACATAATTTTGCCCATTGAGTTGAGCGATTTACGGCATCCATAACTTGATCGTTACTGGCTTCTGCAGAAGGGCATTCGTCCAAACACATCGCAATGTCGGATTTTAAAGCATCTTGAATTTCAATTGCTTCATTAGGACCAAGAAATATTTCCTTTCCGTCGATATGGGAATGAAAATGCACACCGTCCTCACTTAGCTTTCTTAATTTTGCCAAGCTAAAAACTTGAAAGCCACCACTATCTGTTAAAATTGGACCATTCCAATTCATAAACTTGGCCAATCCACCAGCCTTTCTAATGACCTCGATTCCAGGGCGTAAATTTAAATGATATGTGTTACCCAGAATAATAGAAGCCTTTACAACCTCTTTAAGATCCTTAGGCAAAACTCCCTTGACTGAAGCCTGAGTTCCTACAGGCATAAAAACAGGCGTTTTTAGAATACCATTCGACAATTGAATTTCGCTAAGCCTTGCGTGCTCCAAAGAATGAGGAATATTTGTACCAATCGATTGCATCAAAAAGGGAAGATAAAAGTAACCTTAACAAGGATATTCAATCAAAAACGATTTCCTATGAAATATAGATTTCTTCTGAATTTATTCAGAATTATGAAGAGCTATGCATAAGAATAATTTTAAATAAACTAATGAAAATAGTCGATTTGACTCGGAACTTGTTTCAAGGTGCGCAAGGAAAGATATCGTTCATGTTATTCTCTCAAATACATAAATTTAGATTTTGTATTCAAATAAGTATTTTCCTAATTACCCTTCCATTCTTACATTCAAAGGTTGATGAGGTTTACGATAATTCGCTGAAAATTCAATCTGAGAAAATAAGCCGGACTTTGATATTTTTATGTGCCAATAAAATTGAAAAAAACCGAACTGACTCATCCATTCAACCGTTGCTCAAGATTGCATATTGTATTTCCCCAGATGAAACAAATACCTTCTTAATTCAAGGATTAATCGAAAAAGGAAAAAAAATACCTGAAGAATTAAAATCCATAAAAATTGACGAAAGAAAATTTCTGCAAAGCTTAATTCAGTTTACCTCAAAATTAAAAACAAATAATCGAAGTTTAATTTTATGGAATCTCGTCCAAACTTTGTCTCCAAATAATCCCACAGCAGCAATTGCACTGCAATCAGTAAAGCGTAAAGGCATTTCTGTTGATTTGGAAAATTTAATTGAAAGAAAATCTCAGAAGATCCCGGATTCAGTTGTTCTCCCACTTTACAAACCTGAATTACCCGAGGAATTAAGAAACAAAATTGTAAATGAAATTCTAATCATCGATAACTATGCAAAATACAAATTTTTACCAAAAGAAAAAATC
>NZKY01000095.1 GCA_002694035.1 Opitutia bacterium | reverse complement strand
GAGTCGGCATAGCGTGCGACATCCAGCCAGTGCCTGGCAAAATGTTCACCATAATGAGGTGAAGCCATTAGTTTCTTGGCGTATATTGAAAGTGCTTCCTTGGATTTTTTGAAATCTTCTTCAAACTTCAGAACCTCGCTTGGCAAAGGAGGTAATCCCGTTAAACCAAAGGACATGCGGCGGTATAATTCACGGGCCGTAGCAACCGGAGACTTATCAAGTCCTGACTCTTCCAACTTTCTATTAACAAACCAATCCACTGGATGTATACCCTCTGGTACTTTCTCAACTTTAATTGGACGGTATGCCCATAACTTTTCCGGCTCGTACCTACGATTCTGCCAGTCTTCTGAAAGTGCCTTGGAAGTAACCACTTGCTCACCTTTGGCATACTTGCCCTGAATCTCAGCAATTCGCTTATCACTTGGCCAAGGGGCCCCATAATCAATCCATTGGCGAATCCATGCAGTCTCTTCATCAGTAAGTTTATCTGACTCCTTGGGAGGCATTTCTAAGTCTTCCTCCACCCGGGTACTAAGAATGTAGAGATAACTTTTTTCGCCCTGACTCGGAATTAGGACTTCATCTTCAAAGATTTCTCCACCCCGCAAGATTGATTCACGGGTGCGCATATCAAACTCACTCTTTATCTTTTCCGGTTCGTCTCCGTGGCAAGCCATGCATTTCTCTGCAAAGAGAGGTTTTATGTGTAATGAAAAAAGCTTCTCCCCTTCAGTGGGTTCTTTCGAAAATGCAGATACTAGAAAAATTAACGAAAGAATATGTGTGCGAACAAACATTAAATTAAAGTGTTACCGATGTCTTAGTCATCAGCAATTTTCAAATGATGACTTTTCTCAAAAAATTTCCTTAGCATAAAAAGAAAAGATCCGAAGTTCGCCGAAGCTTCTTCCTCAATTATCTACGAAGATGAACTCTAAAGAATTCGTCGAGAGCGTTGATTGCAATTCTTCTGTGTTCAGTAGCCTTAAGTAGTCCGTGCGGTGCACCAGAAATTTCAGTCAAAGAAGTAGGAACTCCAAGCTGTAATGCTTTTTGACGAAAAGCGTTTGCCCTAGTCGAAGGTTTATCGTATTCGCCGCATATAATAGCCACTGGCGGGTCATCTGGTGTAAGGTGATTTAAAGGAGATTGTTTTAAATAGTTCTGGGGAACTTGTTTGTAAAAGCCACCCATAAATTTTGACCAGTTTAAAACTGTTGAATTTTGGATATGGGGAGACAGTAGATCCGTTTGGGCTCCCATTCCCACCGCAGCATTGGGTCGTGTTATTTTGTCTCCCGAATCAAATACAGCTGCCATGACCGCAAGATACCCACCGGCAGAAGAACCGGTCACCCCGATCCTTCCTGGGTCGATCCCATAGTCGGAGGCATTTTTACGAAGGAAGCGGATTGCGGAAAATACATCATGCAACTGAGCGGGAGCAGATGCCACATCCGTGAGGCGATAATTGGAGCAAACCGCAACATAACCTTTTTCCACCAAACCTTCGGCAAGCGGATGCATAAATTTTTTGGAACCCTTCGCCCAAAAGCCTCCATGCAGGCACAGAATTGCGGGTCTTTTCTTGCCGTCATTGGTTCGAAATACATCGAGTAAAAGTTCTCCACTCGAGTGAGAAACAAAGGAGATATTTTCCCACTTATTCATTTTCAAATGAGACTGTGCGTTAATGCTAATGCAAAAAATTGCCAAATAACAGAAAAGCAAAAATACAGACCGATTAAAAATAACTAACATCCTTAAGAATCTCCCAGTTTTCTTTGAATTATCCAAGGAATTTATTAGAGCTAATTAGATTAATCTAAAACCAAACCTTCCAGAACTAAATCTTTTTACTTCTCGATTTTATGATAATCGAAAAGACGATCATCAAGTGTGAAGGCCTTCATTTCTAAAGTTCCTCCGTTTATATGAACCATAACATAGTGATGTCCACGGCGGACATTATTCTGAAAGAAGGGACGAGTGGGTGCCGGAGTTTCCAATCCTCCCCCACCTCCACCTGTTATCATATAGAAAGGCCCACCTGATTCCACCGCCTTACCGGCAGCAACACGCCAGGTCCTTTCATAAGAATGAATATGTCCGTTCCACACCACATCCACTCCATATTTTTCGTAAAGAGGGACAAGCTCACGGGCCCGCAGATCACCATGCTTACCCTGATTAGTTTTCCACAAGTTACCATAATCATTTTCATCAGATGAATAAGGCGGGTGATGGTGGCATACAAATTTCCACTCGGCATCCGAATTGGCCAGTTCCTTTTTCAACCAATTATACTGAACCGAACCAGAATGAACTTTCTGATTGGTATCGATCATGAAAAAGCGGGCATTTCCATAATTGAAAGCGTAATAATACTCGGGTTTGGGAAGGGAAACATAATTGTAGTAATGCTTCGCATTTTGCTCGTGATTTCCAAGAACGGGAAAGAATGCAATATGATTAATAAGTGGGCGCATACCGGGGAAGAAATGTTTTAGCCAATGATCTCGGTTNTTNCCNGTGGANACCAANTCACCCGGNTGNAGAAGAAAACTGGGACGCTGCCCCCACGCNAATTTTGCCAACTCACCGGAAACCCTAGGGTTGCCCTGAGTATCACTGATGACAGCAAATGCAAAAGGAGTCTCTTGATTTACAGCCGTCTTAAAAGTTGCTGGTTCACTAAAGTAGGAAGTTCCCGCAACTGATCGTGATTCTACACGGTAAAAATATTGGGTCTCAGGTTCAAGCCCACCAATAACGACTTCATGAATTCCTGAGGCATTACCTTCAATTTTTTGATCACAGGCAATGGTTTTACCAAAGTGAACAATCGAGGAAGCTTCCTGACTCGTATGCCACATCACAGTCATGGATGTTTTCGTTGCGTACTGAAGATAGGGCTCAACCAATATTTGAAATGTAGGTTCGGAGTCATTCCATTTTTCGTTGGCCAAGGACTCGTAATGGGCAAATTCTTTGGCTACCCATTCGGCAGATGCTGCTTGTCCAAAAATTTTGACATCTCTGATTCGCCCGTGGTGAGGATAAAATTCATCGGCATCCTGGTAGGCACCAAGAACATAGGGTGCAGAATCCGGATAAAGTACATTCCCACTCTGAGCGGTGCTTGAGTTCTCAAAATTACCATTCACATAAATTTCTGTTTTATTACCATCGTAAGTCGCAGTGAGGTGATATAATTTCCCCAATTCATACTTTGTCTTCGCTTTGAGGTAGGTCATTTTTCCATCTCCATCATCTGCACCCTCTGTTGCCAGACCGAAATAGAAAGTGGATTCGTTGTAACCCAAAACCCATCCCTTTTCCCTGTCCCCATTATCCTGAATTACACCCAGTATACCACCCCACTGACGAGAAGTACTAACGCTAACCCAAGCCGATACCGTAAGAGCATTCTTTGGCAATGAATCAGACACGGACTTAAAGTCAGCAGCAAGAAGACACTTGGCCTTAGGCCCTTCAAAGAGAAGAGACTCCCCTTCTTTGTCTTTTATAAAAGTAGGCTTGAAAGAAAGACTACCATCAGGACCAAGTCTTGAAATTAGCTTATAATCTTTCACTCTATCGGAGTTTCCAATCCAATGACCAAGAGGGTCAGGCCCTTCATGTCCTTTTGATTGAAGCGTAAGAAAAAGGACCAGACCTGTACAAAACAAACTTTTTGAACTGAAATTTTCAAAGGACAGCATTCATAGTAAAAAGACGAATGCTACTTTTGAAGGCAATCGCAAATCCTTTGATATAATCTTTAAAGTTAACTCCAAAAAATTTGCTAGATTAAATTCAACTCACTTCATCCCAGCCCTTTTTTATGTTTTTTCAAGGAGCCCTTCGACAAGTTTTTCCATACGATTCTTGGAGTACGCATATTGGGTGGTAATTTTCAGAGCATCTTTTCTATCAGCAGAAAAATCGGTAAAATATAATACAAATAGAATAGTTTCATCATCTGCAATTCTTTCAGTCACCACCAACTTTCTAACTGCATTAGCCTTCCGAAAAACCTTTCGCAATATAACCACAGGTTTCTTGCCCCCGCTTTTTTATTTTTGGGAGCTGTCTGCTGATCCAACTTTTTGAAGGTTTCAAAGCTATCCAAAAACCTTTCTGGATCCGGATTATTGACCTTAGAGTATGCTAACTGAAAAAAGATTAGGAAAAGAAAAAGATAAAATTGATTAGATATCATATTTAAAATTTTGAATTTAATCGGCCATAGCTTTACCGGCAATAAATCCGGTAGTCCACGCACCCTGAAAATTAAAACCACCTGTAATTCCATCATAATCAAGGCATTCACCCGCAAAGTGTAAATTGGGGATTAATCGGCTTTCCATCTTTTTGAAATTAACCTCTTTCAATCGAATTCCTCCACAGGTTACAAATTCTTCTTTGTTCATTGTTTTTCCATTTACCTGAAAATTGGCGGATATTAACTCTCTAATTAAAAGCGACTCCGTTTGCTTGGGTATCTGTGCCCATTGGAGAGCTGGATCTATTTTTACTTTAACAAGAATACTTTCCCATAAGCGTCGGGGAAGTTCATCAAATATCTTTGTTTTTACAAATTGCTGACCTTTCTGAATTCTGAATT
>NZKY01000094.1 GCA_002694035.1 Opitutia bacterium | reverse complement strand
TTAAAGCCGTGATGATGATGTTTGTAACAGAAATACCAGCAACGACTTCTGACGGCAAAACTAAATATTATGATGGTGTTTTAGTTAAAGCAGAAAGTTTTAAAGAAGCAGAAAAAAAAGCAAAAAAAATGAACCCTGAGTTAGAAGTTATAGGCGAATATGTTTCAATGTTAGAATTAGGAAATCATGATGTGGGACTTTAAAAANTTTAACGAAGAAGAATTTGCTTGTCAGCATTGTGGCGANAAGGGTATAAAACTTGAGTTNGTAGAAAAATTACAACATTTACGAGATTTATATAAAAAACCAATAAAAATAAATTCTGGTTATAGATGTGCAAAACACCCTATAGAAAGCGTTAANAAATCGCCCGGAACACATNACGAAGGTCTTGCAGTAGACGTATCAGTTGAAAGAAAAGANGCTTATGAGTTANTAGGNTTAGCTTTACANCTAGAATTTACTGGAATTGGNGTNAATCAAAAGGGCAATGGTAGATTTATNCATTTGGATATTTCTAAGAGTAGAACCAGGCCAACAATTTGGAGCTATTAATGGAAATCAGTCCAATAATAATATGGAACGCACTGTTAACGTTNGTTTATGCTCCTTTAATTTATGGNATTAGATCAAACAGCAATGAANTAAAAAGAGTAGACATACTTTTNAACAAAACTAGAGAAGAAATGGCAATNAAATACGTTTCNAAAATAGATGCAGAAAAAAATATGGATAGACTNTTAGATAGGTTCGATAAATTAGAGGATAAATTAGACACAATANTAAATGGATAACNTAGAAANANTTAGAGAAGGCAAAGAAGCAGAAGATATTCTTAANAGTGATGTTTTTAAAAANGCAATTGCTAATTTAAAAGCAGAATTGTTAGANGCGTGGGAAATTTCTCCCGCAAAAGATCATGANACTAGAGAAGCTTTATATACAGCNGTTAAATTACTGCCANNNATAGAAAAGCATCTNAGGATTATGATTGAAAAAGGTAAGATTAACCCTTCAATGATAAATTCTATGAAGGGAGTCTTGAAAAAATAACTCTCTAAAGAGATAATACACAACGACGAGGTGTTTTATGAGCAACACGGAAAACAACCCATTGCAAAACAACCAAATAAATGACGTAGCTTCTGAATTTGAGAAGCTTCTGACTCCTACTGAGGAACAAGCAGAAGAAACTGAAATNGAAGCAACTGACATACCCGAAACTGAAACTGAAACTGTAGAAGCAGATGAAGAAGTTCTAGAAGCAGAAGCAGATGAAGATGAAGATTTGGAAGAGTCTGACGAAGATGAAATAGAAGCAGAAGAAGAAGAGCAACCTGAACTTTATGCAGTAAAAATAAACGGGCAAGAAGAACAGGTAACGCTTGAAGAATTGGTTAGCGGATATAGTCGGCAGAAGGATTATACGCAGAAAACTCAGAAGATAGCTGAACAAGAGAAGGCATTTNTAGAAAAAATGCAAGAAGTTGAACAACAATCTTTAGAAATATCTGACGAAAAAGCTTTATATAAGGAATTATTACCGAAGATGCAACTAGCGTTAAAAAATAACCTAGAAGCAGAACCAGATTGGCAACGACTCATTGACGAGTCTCCCCAAGAGTATTTGAAGCTTAAAGAAGAATGGAGCAATAAAAACTCCACGTTAGAAATGGTAGAAAATGAGATTGCAAGGGTACAAGCTGAAACCCAAAAGGAAGAAGCGAGGAAATTGCAAGAGCAAGTAGATTTAGGTAAACAACTTATATCTGAAAAAATTCCTGAGTGGCAAGATGAAAAAGTCGCTCAAGAAGAAACCAAACTAATGATGGAATATGCTCAAACTTTAGGTTTTACAAATAACGAGCTTGGAGAAATCTATGATGGAAGATTAGTATTGCTTTTACGAGACGCGTGGTCTCATAGNAAGACGAAAAAAGCTTTAAAAACTAAGCCGAAATCTTCTCCACATAGAGTAGCGAAAGCTGGTACATCAAATAGAATTAAAAGTAATACTCCTTTAAAGAAAGCGAAACAGCGCCTTAAACAAACTGGAAAAGTTTCCGATGCGTCTAAGGTAATAGAACAACTTTTATAAATTAAGGAGTCCATCATGGCACAAATAAGCAACAGCTTCACTACAAGTGATGCACAAGCAAACAGAGAAGCTCTTTCTGATGTAATTGCTAATATTGATCCNACTGCTACTCCCTTTATGTCTTCAATTGGCACAGAAAACGTAGATAACGTTACTTTTTCTTACCAAAACGAAACTTTAGGGTCTGTAAGCGGTACTGGAGAAATTGAAGGTTTTGAAGTCAGCAGACAAGCTTCTATCCCAACAACTAGAGTATCTAACGTATGCCAAATCAACAGCATCAACGTTACTATTTCTGGTTCTCAAGAAGCATCTAATCCAGCGGGTAAGTCCCGTGGGGAATTAGCGCATCAATTAGCGTTAGCTTCTAAAAGACTAAAAAGAAATATGGAAACTGCTCTATGTCAGAACCAAGGTTCAGAAGCGGGTAACTCTACTACTGCTAGAGCTACTAGATCNTTTGAAAGCTTTATCGCTTCTAACGTATCTGCTGGTACTGGTGGTGCAAATGGTAGCGCTACTGCTGGAAGAACTGACGGAACTCAAAGAACTCTAACCGAAGCTTTATTCAAAGACGTTTTAGAGACTTGTTTCACTAATGGTGCTGAACCAACAATNGCAATTGCTGGAGCGCACAACAAACAAGTGATTTCTGGATTTACTGGCAGAGCTAACACTAGGTCTACTGTAGACGCTAATACTGTTGAAAACAGTATCAGTGTGTATGCTGGAGATTTTGGAACTTTGCAAATTGTTCCTTCTAACAGAAGCAGAGACAGAAGTGTTCTTTTAGTTGACCCTGAGTATGCGAAGGTATGTTACTTACGTAATTTCCAAACTATAGACTTATCGACTATAGGGGACGCTACGTCAAAACTACTTTTAGCTGAGTTCGGCCTTAAAATGCACGAACAAGCTCACGGATTGATAGCTGATTTATCAACTTCATAAGGTAATTGAAGGGGAAGTTAATCTTCCCCTTCGTTAGTTAAGAATAAGAATGAGAACTTTAATGTCAGTGCGAGACGGGTTTGTCTCACAGTTAATAACTGAGGACGACAAAACTGTTGCTTTATCTACACAAAATATCGACAAAACTCTCAAGTATGTAGATCATTTGAAAGATATGCCAGTAGGTAAAAATATGCGTCATGTTGCAGAAGTCCCGTTAGTAATATGGGAAAAAGCAGTTCAAGAA
Organism: Opitutia bacterium; assembly: GCA_002694035.1. Classification (GTDB taxonomy): domain Bacteria; phylum Verrucomicrobiota; class Verrucomicrobiia; order Opitutales; family Seribacteraceae; genus Seribacter. Next base: position 3,319 of record NZKY01000094.1, on the reverse strand, counting down.
GGTTGGTCAAAAGATCAAAATGCTTGGAAAAAATGGCTAAACGATCCTGATAATAAAGTTTTTAGAACGTGGCAAGGTAAACTATGACATACGACGAACTAAAAACAGATATAGCTAACTATCTAAATCGTACAGATTTAACAAACCAATTAGATGGGTTTATTAAAAAAGCCGAAGCAGAAGTTAACCGAAAAATAAAACACAAAGACCAAATAAAAAGGTCTCAAGCGACATTAGACGCGCAATACACACAGCTTCCGGGCGACTTCGTCGGGATAATAAATGTGGATTTGCAAGACACTAATCCGCCAGTTGCTTTATTTCAACAATCTTTAGAAAGTTTGGATTTGCATAGAAGCACCACTGGAGACGCTAAAGGACAACCAAAATACTTTGCAGTAGATGGCGACACTTTAGAAGTTTCTCCGACACCAGATAAATCAATGACTATTCAGCTAACGTATTATGCGGAAGTACCGCCATTGAGTAGTACAAATACGGAAAACTTTTTATTAAGAAGTAATCCAGACATTTACTTATATGGCGCACTTAAACACGCTTCAATTTATCTAATGGAAGATGAACGCGTTGGTTTGTTTAGCGGTCTTTTTGAAAAGGCGCTAGAGGAATTACGTATTCAGCAACAAAACGCAAGTTTCGGTAAGGGAAGTCTTTTAAAAAGAAGAAGAACTTACGGGAATAATAATCAACCTACTTATTACTACAGTAAAAATTAAAGGAGTTACCAATGTCATTTAGTAATTATTTAGAAGATGCAGTTTTAAATCACGTTTTTGGTGGAAGCTCGTATACTGCTCCAACTACTTTGTATGTTGCATTATTTACATCTGCTCCGTCTGACACAGGCGGTGGAACAGAAGTAAGTGGTGGTGCATACGCAAGACAGACTGGCGCATTTACAGTTTCTTCTGGAACTGCTTCAAACAGTTCAGCAATTGAGTACCCAACAGCTACCGCTGACTATGGTACTGTCGTTGCTATGGGAATATTCGACGCTAGTTCAGGGGGAAACCTGTTAGCGTATGGAAGCTTAACAACTTCTAAGAATGTTTCTACTGGAGACGTGCTTAGATTTAACGCATCTGCAATTGATATAACACTTAACTAGGTTTGCTAAATGGCAAATACTGGTTATGGTCAAGAGCGGTATGGAAGATCACTTTATGGTGCGCTTACATATCACGAATTAGAAGCGGTAGTTCAGGCCACCGCTTCTACTTCTACAGTACCTAATATAAATATAGGTATTACCAACACCCCTATAAATGCAGTAGGTTCTATTCAACCAACTGCTAATTCTCAATTTTCTGGATTTGGCGTAACTATCGGAGCTACGGCGACAAATAGTGTCGCTGGTCAAAGATTAGCTATCGCAGTACCAAACCAATTAACACAAAATAGCGGACATTTAGTTCACGCCACACAAGTAGACCAACCAGAAACTTTTATTTTAGTACAACCAACTATTCAGTCTGTCGGAACACAAATTGATTTAGTTGCAAACACCCCTATAAATGTTAATTCATCTGCAAACGTTATTGGCACTCCAATTGATCTTGCAGAGTCTTCTTTTTCAGCAAATACCATTAGCAGTGCTGTCGGCACACAAATCGATCTAGCTGACGTAAATCCAATTGCAACTACAGTAACCACAGCAGTCGGAACTCAAATTGATTTAGGTGCTTCTACTAGCAGTGTTACAAACGCTACTATAACTACGCTAAACCCAATATTTAGTTCTATAAATAAAGTTGTATCTTTATCAAACAATGGAACATTGTTAATAGATAACAGTCAAAATCCTATTGATCTACCAGTTAATCAAGATGTAGATTATGATTTAAGCGACAGCAGTTTAAGTGGTAAAACAATAGGAATTTCTAGGTTATATGGCGGTATTAATAATACGTCAGTAACGCATATCAGCGCAAAAACTGACTCTAATGGAAATGAATATTTGCAATTATCAGGCGCAAGTGCAGTAACTACAGCTGGTGGCCTGGCGACTAATAAATTAAGAACAATTTACAAATTTCAAGCAGACACATCTTCTACGCCTTCTTATACTGGAACAGGTTGGGCGTATATTTACGTGCAAAACACAGTAACAGTTGACGATGGCATAAATGTTTCTGTCGGCTATCAATTGGTAAGCGGTTACAACATCTTAACTATAGGTGGCAGACCTGTTTATCAATTTATAGGAGATACTTCACATGATACCGCTAATGGGTCAGTAGTATCAGGTTGGGAAGCAATAGACAAAAGCGGAAACTCACAAACTTCCGCTAAATCAACTACCGCCGACGATACTTTGATTGCATCTGGAATAGGCGCTACGAAAACTGGTACAGAAGGTAATTCGGGAGCAAAAATTTCTTTGAACTCACCAAATTCTTTGATTGGATTTGTTTATGAATACTTAGAAAATTCTACAAATCAAATTCAAGTAACTTATTCAGTTAATCTTGGATCAATTGAAACTGTATATTTAGCAACCGCAGATATGTTAACTACTATAAATTCCGACGTTGTTCCGTTTGCTCACAGAAGATATTTCTTAGTTTCTAATATAACTGCTAACCCTTCCTTATCAATAGATGGTAGGTTAAAATGGTCAAGGCAAATCGTCCCCGGAACAACTTGGACTGAACAAAGACTCCAACGACACCAATCATAATTAAGAGGAAAAAAAATGAGTGATACATTTACTAGCAACCTGTCATTAACTAAGCCACAAGTTGGCGGAAGTGTTGATAGCTGGGGAACTAAAATCTCAGCTAACTTAGATACAGTCGATGCTATTTTTAGTGCTACAGGCACAGAAGTCGATGTGCGACTAAATTCAGCTAACTTCAATGACAATAAAAAAGCAATTTTTGGAACTACTGACGCATTAGAAATTTTTCATGACGGATCAAATTCTTTAATAAAAGATATAGGAACTGGCAGTTTGCAAATATGCGCTTCACTTTTAGAAATTAAAAATTCTGCAAATTCGTCGACTATCGCATCTTTTAATGAGAGTGGTGCAGTTGACATTACGGGCAATGTTGGAATTACAGGAAATATTACAATTTCGGGTACAGTCGATGGAGTAGACCTGTCTTCTTTATCAGCAGTTGCAACTTCTGGTTCTTATGCAGATTTAAGCAACACACCAACTATTCCAACGAACAATAATCAGCTTACAAATGGAGCGGGATATACAACTTATACTTCTAATCAAGCTACAGATACAACTAGCACTGTAGATTTTGCAAATGTTTCTATAGGCGCAAATGGAGACATTGATTTT
>NZKY01000093.1 GCA_002694035.1 Opitutia bacterium | reverse complement strand
TGGCGTTACCGCTAAAGGTGCATCTCATTTTCGTGCGATGTTCGAGGCTGCTGCAAGTACGGATCGTTTGATTGAGCTCCTTCCGGAGGAAGATAAAGATGTAATCAAAGAGCTTTTAACCACCCAGAAAATTGTCATCTCCAGAAATGATCGAACTTACTTTAATCGGAGACTTACAAAAGAAGAGAGAGAAGCTGCCAAAAAGGAAAAAGCTAAAGCTGAAGAATTAGCTACTTTTGAAATTGCAGAAGAAAGAAAGATTCTGACCAAGGAAGTTAATGCATTGGAAAATCAGTTAAAAAAGAACCAGAGTGATAAATCGCTCAAAAAAATACTGTCTGCCAAGCAAAAGGAACTGAAAGCCTTGATAAAGAAAATGACCGATACCAAGAGAAGGGTTGGGAGTAAATTTAATACAAATCTTGATGTCGCTAATTTGAAGGGGGATCGAATCTATGCCCGGGTTAGCCGTCGTTCCTTTGGTAACGGATCAATGACTCCGGAGCGTACTCTTGCCACTGCACCGGAGGGACAAAGACTCGGTATTCTTACTCAACCAAGTTGGCTTGTTTCTCATTCTGATGCGATGGACAATCATGCGATTCACCGTGGTATTTGGGTAAGAGAACGTTTGCTGGGTGGAGGCATTCCCGATGTACCGATAACGGTGGATGCACAATTACCGGACGAACCAAATGTTTCCTTGCGTGAACGCATGCGGGTGACGCGTGAAAAGTATTGCTGGAGTTGCCACGAGAAAATGGATCCTCTTGGGCTTCCTTTTGAAATGTATAATCATGCTGGCTTATATAGGACGACTGAGTTCGATAAGCCTGTGGACACCAGTGGAGAAATAGTGGACTCAGGGGATCCTTCCTTGGATGGCCCGGTTAAGAATGCATTGGAGATGATTGAAAAGCTGGCGAACAGCGAACGGGTGGAACAGGTCTTTATTCGCCATGCTTTCCGCTTTTGGATGGGACGCAATGAAACTCTTCACGACAGACCTGTTCTCCTGGCTGCCCATAAAGCTTATCAAGACAGTGGAGGTAGCATGAAAGCCCTTATTCTTTCATTGGTAACTTCTGACGCTTTTCTTTATCGCATTAAAAGTTGATTGGAAAAGCAATAAATTTTGCTTAAATTTTATTATATTAATTTTTGATCGTTTTTTGGGTTGTACTGGGAATTTTTCTGGACTGATCTAAACCTAGGTTGAGCTGATTGTTTTGTAAGGACGAGATTTACGGTAAGCTTTTAGTATCTTTAAAACTTGAGTATGGGTGCTGATTTATAGACGCTTGATTTTTAGATTTCTGAACCAGGCAGGATCATTATGGTCTTGTAACAGAATCGGACCTTCCCAGCTGCCGAACCCAACATTTTTGCGGTACTTGCTTTTTTGAAATCTATCTTTCCAGCTATCTGTTCCCCAAGTAATTTCAACTACCTTTTCTCCATTTAACCAATGTTCAATTTGATTACCCTTGGCTAAAATTCTTCCCTTATTCCATTCACCTACTTTTTTCAGAGGTTTATTGTCAGGTGCCGCAACTAATTCATAAAGTGAAGCAGCACGATGGGTTGGGTTTTTGTTGTCCCGATGCTTTAGATCATCCAATACCTGATATTCAAGTCCTAGGTTCTTTCTTGTCCGGTATTTGATTCCACTATTTCCAGCTTCAGATATTTTCCATTCAAAAGTTAAATCGAAGTCTTTAAACTTTTCTTTTGTAATGATGTCTCCTCCACGAGCATTGCGATGAACCACTCCTTTTTTAATCGTCCACCCAACACTAACTGGATCACCATTAACTTTTGTCCATTGAGAGAAATCATCGGATAAAAAAAGATTAATCTTATCTCTAGGATTTGCATGAATTGAGGTCAGAAGTGTAAAGGCGATTAAGTAAATTTGAAATTTCATAAACGATTAAAGGTTAGACTCATAGATTTGTCGATAAATCGATAATCAAACAACTATATTTCGCGAAATCTTATCTTTATTACAATGCAAGTACAGATTATCACTCCCACACCTTCATATAGCCTACAATGTTTGCAACATCCTGTGCAGTAAGGACAAGCTGCTCAGCTTAAAGCATTAAAGATCTTTTATTCTGCTTGATTTCTTGACTTTGGATTTTGGGATCATCTGCGTGAGCCCACNTTGACTGAGAACCAATTCAGGATCTCCCCGTGACTCAGTTATTCCATGTAGAATTTCACCATTTTTAAGAACTTATTCCTTTCCCTGAAAGCCATGAGCGATTCCTTGGGATGGATTGACTATTACATGAATAATTGCAGAGGTTGATTGCTTGACCGCCCAACCTTCGAGGCGAGGCCCGAAATTTGCACCAATTCCATTGACCTCATGGCACATAGTACAGNGTAAAATTNTGGTTTTTCCCTTTATAGGGTTCCCAGTAAGCTTCGCAATTTCATGAACCTTTAGTGAAGTCTCCTTCAATACTTGCACAGCAGACTTGAATAAAAAGTAAAAAAAAGTGTAGGAATAACTGATTTTGGCAATCATTAGATAGAAGAATGGAAGGNGTAATAAAATAGTTTACTTTATGTAATAATTCATATCGTACTATAATATTACCTNCTGAAAATTTGCCATTTCTAGATAATAATTATCGACTTAATAATCAAAGATGAAAGAGAATTAGAAAATGAAAAGAAGAACATTTATAACGACCTCTGTCGGTTCACTTAGCTTCCTCGGAGCTCAGGCAAATGAGCCAAAATCATTTAAAGGAATTATTAAAAAGGCTGTTAAATTTGGATCGAAACCAAATGAGAAACAAATGCTTAAATTAAAGGGGCTTGGATTTGACGGGATTGAAGGATCTGCTCCAGGNTTGCAGGTCGAACCCATGAAAAAAGCATGTGCAAAGATTGATCTTCCCATGCACGGAGTGGTTTACAATAAACACTGGAAAGTCAGACTTTCCGACCCGAATCCCAAAATTCGGGAAGAGAGTCGTAAAGGACTTGCTCAAGCTATGAAAGACTCAAAAGGGGTAGGGGGAACATCCGTACTTCTAGTCCCTGGTCGAGTGAAAGGAGATCAGGAAAATCACAAGCATGTTTGGAATCGCTCCATTGAGCAAATCCGGCAACTATTACCTCTCGCCGAGAAATTGAAGATTCACATTTTGATAGAAACCGTGTGGAACGGATTTTGTTACAAGCCTGAGGAATTCAGAGATTATATCGATGCAATTGATAGCCCATGGGTTCAGGCATACTATGACATCGGAAATATGCAAAAATTTGCCCCCAGCCATGAATGGATTCGCATTCTTGGAAAGCGCACCCTCAAATTAGATGTGAAAGATTGGGGCTCTAAAAATGGATTCTGCCCACTTGGTCAAGGTGATGTGGATTGGAAAAAAGTACGCAGCGAATTAGAGGGAATTGAGTTCTCAGGCTGGGCAACCCGTGAAGGAAATGACGGTGGAGTTGAAAAAACTGCTAAGCTCATGAATGACTTACTTGCTCTTTGAAATTAAAAAGGGGCAACTTCAACTACAAGTCCGTCTAGTGCATCTGTCATTTCAACCTGACAACTAAGACGGCTTCTTTCATCCGTGTCGTTCTCAAGATCGATCAAGTCTTGTTCCGCCTCGGTCGCCCGCCCAGTTTTGTTCAGCCATTCAGGTCTAACTCTAATGTGACAAGTCGCACAGGANCAGCAACCGCTGCATGCACCTTCAATACCTTCGACATCATATTCTCGGGCAATTTCCATTAAATTTCCTACGGCATCCTCTACGACAGTTTCCTTACCATCTTCAGCAATAAAAGTAACTTTTGGCATATGACCATAATAAAATTTCTCTTAAAAAACTAAACCTAAAAAGTTTTATTTGAGAAAATACTGTGATAAAATTTANAGCAAGTATTCATTTAAAAGTAAATTGTTCGTTTCGAATTAATTTGAAAAAAAAGTTTATGTGTTAATAGATATATACATAAATTTATTATGAATTTCACTAGACGACGCTTTATTAAAACTGCTGGTGCCTCAGTAGCCTTGCCTTTTTTACCATCCCTTGCAAAGGGCACTGTNACCAATTTTCTTCCAAACAAAAAACTTGTAATGATGTATATTCCAAACGGGATTCTGCGTCGTTACTTTTTTCCCGGAGAGGAAGATGCCATTCTGCCCGGATTTGTGGGCGGCTTCAATGCTGACAAAATTAAGGATCAAAAGCGGTTAGTGAACAAACCAGGAATTTACCCGTTGGAGTTTACTTCCACNATGCGNCCTTTGGAAAAGCACCGNGANGACATTTCCATGATCACTGGNTTGGACCGCTCATTTAAGCANGGACAGGATGTNCATGCNCAGGGNGCCTCNTGNTATCTTACNAGTGTTTCTCCNGANCAGGCNGCNGANAANGGAATGAGATACCCAAATGGCAGAAGTNTGGANCAGGTAATNGGTGANNANGTCGGNCACACTTCNGTTTTTAACACTTTGGAAATCTCATGCAACGGTTTCACCGCAGGTAAAGAGGACATTTATTTTGATAATATATCGTGGTATGGTCCTGGAAAAATTGCTCCTTCCATCAAGAATCCTCGAAAGCTG
>NZKY01000092.1 GCA_002694035.1 Opitutia bacterium | reverse complement strand
TAGCCTCGAACTTTTTAATGAAAATTGGTGGAGGAAAAAACCGGACGAAACACTCAAAATTGGCTTGGAGCGAATGCGGGGACTTTTTGAAGATTAAATGATATTGAAAAAAATTCTAATAAATTTGAATTTCATTCGTTGTATTTCAGACAACGAAAAATTTTATGGAAAGTACAAAACCCTACCAAATTTTGAATTTTTTTTCACCCAATGAAAAAGAAACAAAAAAAAGAATGGTTGGAGGAATGCTTTCAAGAGTTGGAAAGGCCTTTGATTTTGTATTCTTATCAAATAGTAAAAAATCATGAAGATGCCAAGGATCTTGTCCAGGAGACTTTCCTTCGCCTTTCCAAGCAGGAAGATCAAATTGAATTACCAAAAGCATGGCTTTACACAACACTACGGAATTTAAGCATATCTTTTTTGCGAAAAAATGGTCGTATTCAAAATTCTGCAGATGAAGAACAATTAGACTTTTTAGAGTCGATGAATGAGAACAAACAATCATCCATGCTTTCAGAATTTGATAAAAAAGAAGCAATTAACAGGGTAAAGCATGCAATTTCTTTACTCCCCATGGAATCTAGAGAGATTCTTTCTTTAAAATTTGAAGAACAAAAAAGTTACAAAGAAATTGCTCAAGCAACCGGTTTAAGCATTGGAAATGTGGGCTATAAAATTCATCACATTGTAAAGGAACTCGCACAGGAATTAAAAGAGGAGCAATTTTTCAAATGAATAAGGAAGATAATTTAGAAGAGGAAGAAATCATCGCTTATCTATTGGGTGAAGTGAATGATGAAAAAAGAAAATCTATTGAAGAGATTCTTGAAAAAAATTCAGCTTTAAGACAGAAAAAAGAAGTATTTGCTCAAACAATTGGATTGATCGAAAGCTCGATTCCCGAACCTGCTGTAATACCTGAGGAGAATGATTTGATTTTAAATGATGAAAAAAAGTCTGCAATACTTACCCCCCTAAAACCAGAGGTTGAAAACACGAAAAAGGAAGGAAGTAAAAAACAAATAAACTATCTTTTCTGGGTCCCCCTTGGAATGGCAGCCTGTGCACTCCTGATCTTAAAATTTGGATACCCCCCGCAAGGCGAAAACTCATACGCTGTTACTGCACAAGCAGATCAAACGGACACTGCGGAAGAGAAAAACAAAGAAATAGATGAGGATAGCTCTATTTTTGATAAAAAACTACAGAACCAAATACAGGAGGGTATTAATCAAGAGTTAATTGAGCGGACTACCCAAGATATTCTGGCAATGAATGCGGAACTAAAAGAAATTCCAAATTTCCGTAATGAAGGAGGTGATGAATTTCCTCGAAAGTCCGCTAGAGTAACTGATGTTACTGAAAATAAACTTGAGCTTACTGAACCATCAGGATCTTTGCCAATTGAAATGAAGGATACAAAAGAAACAACCAATGCACCTGCAGGTGTTTCGAAAAGTAAACTTCTCAAAAAAGCCAAAAGTGAAAAGAATCTTAAAAAGACAGAATCCACTTTGGCTTCAATCTTCGCTCCTAAGGAAGCAATTTCAAATAGTACTGCCTTGGGAAATAACCAAACAAAAATTATTAATTCTTCTCGAAAAATTAAGTCTGACCAGTCAGACACAAAAAGTTCACTAAATGGATTTGAATTAATTAGCCAGGCCAAAGCCGCCTATCTATTTGACCCAAAAGTAAAGGCTTTAGGAGAAATAAAAATTACGAACCAAAAAAAAGACGAAATCAAATTCGTAAGAATTTACCTTAAGAATGCTAAGCATTCATCAATCAAAGGGGGTGAAAATTATCAGATCCGAATATCAAACCCGGAAAAACCAGTAATTATCCTAGTTGGAAATCTTCTAGAACAAAAGATAACAATGCCCATAAATGAGGACGGGAATTCAACTAAATTACCGGCTGATGCTTACACTTTAAAAATTGAAACCGTATGGACTTTGGATGAAGAAGAAATTCGTAAGCCTTTCGACTTGAAGGATCCATTGTAAGTTAAATTTCTATAAAAATTCTTACAGGCTGTGCAGCCCCCTTCCATCAACGGACAAGGCAGCCTCCTTTAATGATTCAGAAAGGGTGGGGTGTGCATGAATGGTACGGGCTAAGTCCTCCGCAGAACCGCCGTATTCCATGTGAGCAACAGCAGATGCAATCAGCTCAGAGCCACTACGTGCTACGATTTGAACACCAATCAGACGATCTGTTTTGGCATCAGCAACAACCTTAATGATTCCATCAGTGGAACCAGTCGCCAGTGCACGACCGTTAGCTGCCATGGGAAAACTTCCCGTACGCACCATGATGTTTCTTTCCTTGGCCTGAGCTTCAGTAAGTCCAACATTGGCGATTTCCGGATCCACATAAATGACTCCTGGAACAAGCTCATAATTTACATGCCCGGACTGTCCGGAAATTATTTCGGCACAAGCAACTCCATCTTCCTCCGCCTTATGAGCGAGCATAGGACCATGAATTAAATCACCAATCGCCCTGATCCCATTGATATTTGTTTTAAAAGAAGAATCAACCAAAACCCTCCCTTTCTCATCCACTCTTACACCTGCATCTGACAAACCCAACCCGTCTGAGCATGGAATCCTTCCAACTGCAACCAAAACTATATCTGCTTCAATTTTTGTAGATTCTTTCTTTTTTTCAACAGTTAATACTACGCCATTATTAGCAGTCTTACATCCAGTTACTTTTGTTGAAAGAGAGAAATTAAGTCCATGTTTTTCAAGAATTCTACGGGCGACTTTAGAAACATCGGTATCAAGTTGTGGACAAATTTCAGGAAGAAATTCAACTACAGTTACCTCCGCCCCGAGTCTGGACCATACACACCCAAGCTCAAGTCCAATTGCCCCTCCACCCACAACTACCATTTTCTTGGGTACTTTTTTAAGAGAGATTGCCTGGTCACTATGAATAATTCTTTCACCATCAAATGGTAAAAAAGGAAGCTCAACTGGTTTTGAACCGGTAGCTAATATGATCTCTTTGGCATTGAATAATTTTGTCGAATCATTGGAACTGACCTCAATTTGATTAGCAGATTTAATTTTGGCAGTTCCATGAATTACACTCACGCCTTTTTTCTTTACCAGAGCCTGCACCCCCTTACCTAACTGATCAATCACGGAGTCTTTTTTCCTCATTAACTTTGATAAGTCATGGCTTATTCCTTTTAATAAAATTCCATGATTGTCTGCAGATTCTGATAATTCATGAAAAATTTCAGTAGAATGAAGAAGTGCTTTACTCGGGATACAGCCCACATTTAAACAGGTTCCGCCCAGCCGAGAATTTTTTTCAATCAAACCGGTTTTCAGACCAAGCTGTGCACAACGAATTGCACAGACATAGCCACCAGGTCCCGCACCTACAACAATAACATCAAATTCTTCTTCTTTTTTCATATCCTAAATCCCCAAGGCAAGTCTGGCTGGATCCTCCATTGCTTCTTTTAACTTTACTAAAAATGTAACCGCTTCTTTGCCATCCACCACACGATGATCATAAGACAGAGCAATATACATCATTGGACGGATAACCACTTCCCCGTTTAAGGCAATTGGTCGTTCCTGAATCGAATGCATTCCCAGAATACCGCTCTGGGGAGGATTTAAAATTGGGGTAGACAGAAGGGATCCATATATTCCACCATTTGTAATTGTGAAACAACCTCCCTGCATATCCTGAAGGGTAATACCACCGCTTCGTGCCTTTTTTGCATAATCAACAATAGACTTTTCAATTTCAGCGAAGCTTAACTGGTCACAATCTCTTAAGACGGGCACAACCAGTCCTTTATCAGTGCCCACTGCAACCCCGATATCAAAGTAATGATTTTCAACCAGTTCATCTCCTTCTAAACGAGAATTGATCTGGGGCACAGCCCGAAGGGCGTGCACAACTCCTTTTACAAAAAAAGACATGAAACCAAGCTTTACTTCATGCTGTTTTACGAAGGACTCCTGATGCCTTTTCCTCAAGGCCATTACTTCAGTTAGGTCCACTTCATTGAATGTGGATAATATGGCTGCAGTTTGCTGGGCCTCGACTAATCGAGAGGCAATTTTTCTACGAATTGGAGAAAGAGAACGGCGTGTAGTTCGTGATTCTGAAGCAGGCACCTCTTTTTTAACAGCTTTAGGAACTGGCTCAGTTTCATCTCTTAATTCAGTAATTGAAACTGATTTCTTGGCATCAAGCACATCCGCTTTGGTAATCCTTCCATCCTTTCCGGTTCCTTTGATGGTGGATGGATCAAGATTTGTTTCTGCCAGAATTTTCCTGACTGCCGGAGAAAGTGGAACATCCTTCTTTTCAGTGACGGGTGCGGGGGAATCTTCAGTTTCTTTTTCAACAGAAACAGGATTACTCTCAGGCATGCGGGCAGTTTGATTTTCAATTTTTTGGTTCGTATTATCAGTTGCTTCAACCCCGGGCTCCGTATCAAGAGCTATTTCAGGTTCCTTGATTTCAGTTTCACCTTTCTTTTCGGCAGACTCATCAATTTGGGCAATCGTTGCTCCAATATCGACCTCATCTCCCTCCTTAACAAGAAAAGTTATTGTTCCGGAAATCTCAGCCAAACCTTCCTGGGTTATTTTATCCGTTTCAAGTTCATAAATCGGCTGATCAACTTCGACATATGATCCATCAGGAACTTTCCATGAGGATAAAACACCAGATGAGATCGATTCGCCGAGGGCGGGAATTGTAACTTCAGTAGACATAGTAAAAATTAAGTTCTTAAAGGTTTCGGTTGATTTAATGCCTCTGCAACCAGATCGGCCTGCTCGAGTTTATGCAAAGTTAATGAACCCGTTGCCGGACTTGCGGTTGCGGTTCTTCCGACATAAGTAAGACGCCTGCCAAATATCTCATCCAAGTAAGGACGGAGAAAAGACCAAGCTCCCATGTTTTCCGGTTCTTCCTGGCACCATACAACCCGTTTTGCCTTCGCGTATGGTTCAACAACTTGCTGAAAAACTTCTTTATTAAACGGATAAAATTGTTCAACCCTGATGATCGTTGATTTTGGATTTCTTAAATTCTCTCTTGCCTCAATTAAATCATAGTAAACTTTTCCTGAACAAAGGATTAAATTCTGTGTGTTTTGAGCAGGTGTGGGATCACCAAGAAATTCATTAAAAGATCCCTTTACAAGTTCTTTAACCTCGGAAACACATAATTTATGACGAAGCAGACTCTTTGGAGCCATTAAGATAAGGGGCTTTGCATATTCCTTTCTCTTTTGCCTTCGCAGGGCATGAAAATATTGAGCGGGAGTACTCAGGTTTGCAACCACCACATTGTCCTCAGCACATCCCTGGAGGAACCTTTCCAAACGGGCAGAACTATGCTCTGGGCCTTGGCCTTCAAATCCATGGGGCAATAACAAGACTAAGTCGGAAACCGCACCCCATTTATCTTCCGCACTCATGATAAATTGATCAATGATAACCTGAGCACCGTTTGCAAAATCACCAAATTGAGCCTCCCAAATTGCAAGCATTCTTGGATAATCTAGGGAATAACCATAATCAAAAGCAAGAACAGCAGCCTCTGAAAGCAATGAATTGTAGACGCAAAATTGAGCTTGCCGATCTTCGAGGTTTAAAAGAGGGATAAAACGAGTACGGTCTTGACTGTCATACCAAACAGCATGCCGGTGACTGAAGGTACCTCTCTCACTGTCCTGACCAGACAGACGGATCGGAATTCCCTCGAGCATAAGAGAGCCAAATGCAAGTTGCTCGGCAAATCCCCAATCTATTCCTTGACCCGATTTAAAATTTTTTACCTTTGAATCAATTTGTCTTTTAATTTTTGGATTCAGGTTGAATCCTTCAGGTTCTGTAGACAGAGCTTTAACAATTTTCTCAAGATCTTTTTTTGAAACTTTTGTATCAACGGGAGAAAAATCATATGGGATTTGCTTTACGGCAATAGACCCTTCAAATGTACTCGACTTCTTGACAGTCTTAACTTTCTCCAAAGAAGCGTCAAGTTGACGGCGTAAGCGTTGGTGAATCTCGTCACACTGCTTTTTTTCAAGATCCCCCTCCTTAACTAATTGCTCAGAAAAAATATCTGAGATGCAGGGCATACTTTTTATTTTCTTATACAAGAGAGGTTGAGTAAAAGCAGGGTCATCAGCTTCATTGTGACCGTGCTTTCGGTAACAGTTTATATCAATGACCACATCTTCGCTAAATTTTTGCCTGTATGCAAGAGCGAGCTCGGCAACCATGGCAACAGCCAATGGATCATTACCATTCACATGAAAAATAGGAGCTTCAATGACTTTTGCCACATCAGTACAGTAAAGACTTGAGCGGGCTTCAGTCGCATCAGTCGTGAATCCGATCTGGTTATTTACCACAACGTGAATTGTTCCACCAGTTCGATACCCTGGAAGCTTCGAAAAATTAAATACTTCAGAGACCCCCCCTTGTCCCGCCATTGCTGCATCTCCATGTATTAGGATTGGAAGAACCCGGTTCCTATCCTTATCGCCCCTAAGACGCTGACGAGCCCTTACCTTACCTTCAACTACGCCATTTACCGCCTCCAAATGACTGGGATTAGGGGATAAATGAATGACTACCTGCTGCCCACTAGAAGTGGTACGTATAGATTCGTACCCCAAGTGGTATTTGACATCACCACTCCCATGAGCCCCATCTGGAACAAAATTTTCGGAAAACTCTCTGAAAATAAACTCATAAGACTTTCCCATAACATTTGCTAAAACATTCAAACGACCACGGTGAGCCATCCCCATTACAATTTCTTCGACTCCTTCATCGGGGCATCGTTGAAAAATTGAATCTAAAGCAGTTATAAGAGTCTCTCCACCTTCCAAAGAAAATCTTTTTTGCCCGACATAACGAGTGTGAAGAAAATTTTCGAATTCTTCGGCCTGAATAATTTTCCTGAGAATTCTTAACTTTTCCTCATGATTAAAAGAATGCTCATTTAAATTTGGCTCAATTTGCGACTGAATCCATCTTCTTTTCTCTGTAGTTTGTAAATGTAGATATTCAACTCCCACATTACCACAGTAGGTCTTTTTTAGCCGATCAATAATTTCGCCAATCGACATTCTAACCCCACCAAGATAATTACCAGTAAAATGAATTTCATTCAGGTCTGACTGTTCCAATCCCAGTCTCTGAAAGGAGAGTCTTGGATTTTCTGTCACTTTATCGTTGAGAGGATCAAAAGTACCCTGAGTATGCCCAATGTCGCGAAAAGCATAAATGGCACCATATAGTCTAGCATGCTTTTCGATAGAGTTCTCATCAACCTTGGCAGATTGACTAGACTCATTTTGCTCATTTAACGATACAGCAACTGACTGATCAGCCCCCAAATGAAAACCTTCAAAAAAGTATTGCCATTCAGACGATACATTTTCCGGTGAATCAATCCATAGTTTATACTGACGATCAATTTCGTCAACATTCCAACGCGATGCAAAAGAAGGATTATTATTCATAGAAGAGAATACTTTCGTATGCGGTAAAAGACTGAATAACAAGTAAAACCAATAAAAAAATTAAGTTTTATCCGCTTTTTTCCGAATTGAGAGATAATGGATGAAAATAAATTGAATCTGGATGAGCACTAATTTCAATCTCATCACCATATTTAATTGATGGTATGTAGGCAGAAATGACTTCCAAAATCTTTTCATCCTGATGAAACTCCGGTTTGGTAGAGGGGTGGGGCCAATAGACAAAAGCACCATAGCGAAGAGGGCTTGAATTCACTTTAAGAGAACAGGCAAAAAAAGAGAAGTTTTCAGGAGGTAAATCATGAGACCATTTAATACCCTTAAAAAAGAATTTTGGATTTCTTAGCTCAAAATTAGATGAGTTTAGGGATATATTTATTGTTCCTTTAAAAAATTGTTTAAAATCCATTCCTCTTCTCTCAAAAATAGGAATTTGCATAGCAAGAGTGCCAAATGGAAAACGAATATCCCCGGCTTTTCCGGAAGCTACACCATGCCCCTCTGCTATAATTCCAAAGGCTTTGTTTGACATAAAAAAGCTTATTCTTTTATCCCTAAGGGCAGAAACACTTAAAGAAACGATTACCCGTCCCGCCTGGCCCAATTCTTACCCGCACAGGGTGCATACAACGAGGACAGTGCCCCGTGTAAGCAGTACCCTGTCGATTTTTGTAAATCCGACCGTAGGTACCACAGTTTACAAAATGTATTCCTAAAAACTCTTTTCCACTGCCACCCTGTAAAGGGGAGGAAAAAGTCTGTCCGTCTTTCATTCCTGAATCAATCCCTGTAAGCCTTGAACCAAATTATCCACGCGTCTAGTAAGCAGATTTGCCTGAACAGCCAAACCGTCTTGACCTTCAATTACTTCAGATACCCATGTTTTTACTCGATCCTCAATAAACTTTAATTTCTTCTGAGCTTCAGGGTCAGCGGCAAGGGCCTTAAAACTTGTTTGTAAATCAGTTTCAGCTGCATCTGTCTGTCCGAGCATTTCCTGAAGAGCCTGTAAACAATTGTGTATGTCTTCTTCTTTAATTTCATCCCCTGAATTTTGAATCGAATCGAGGAAATGTGGAGCAGCATGTTGTTTAATCACGGGTGCATTTGGGCCAGCATCTTTGAACAATTTAAAAGAAGTATCTTTCCCATTTTGGCTAAATAATTCTTTCTGATTGAATTCGAGACTAGATAACCAATTTAATTCCTGACGAAGAGCTTTGAATTTTTCTTTTGATTCTTTTTCATCCTGCAAAGACACCGAGCGAATAACATCGGCTTTCATGGTAGGTGCAAGAGCAGTAATTTCTTCGAGGATGTCTACTGTTCTTTGCAAAACATTTTGCTGGGTTTGCAAAAAAGAAATTGCTGACTGTAGATGCTCCTCCAAATTCTCCTTTGTTTTTAAGGGAACCTGGTCATCTTTAATGGGCAATTTTTTTCTGGTTTTTTTGGATAAACGCAATCGCATGGAATAAATCGGCTATATTCTTTTCTGATGGATATAAATGAATGAATCAAGCTGAATTATCTAACGCATAAGATTGATCAGCCCTGCCCAGTGCACTTGGAGAATAAGTACCTCCTCCCAATAATCTTTCGCCCTCATAAAATGCAAGGACTTGACCTGGAGTAAGTGCTCGCTGAGACTTTTCAAAAATGACTTCAGCAGTATCGGACTTCAGCCTTTTGAATTGAATCTGAACTGATGGATCACGATATCTTGCTTTACCTAGAATTTCCCTAGTTTCATTCATGGGTAATTCAGATAAAAATGATAAAGAATCCACTTCATATTGATATCCCCATAAAGTTGGTTCGTTCGGACTTTCAAAAGCTACAATTAATTGATTTTCTTTTTGATTTTTACCCGTAACAACGAAATTTTCGTAATCCTGATTGGAAGGAACACCAATCCCACGACGTTGACCAAGGGTAAATTTATGAAGGCCCGAATGCCTACCAACTAAATGCCCCTCCGATGTAACAATATCTCCTGGTTGATCCTCCAAGAAATTAGACAAAAAATCAGAAATTTTTACTTTACCCAAAAAACAAATTCCCTGACTGTCTTTTTTATCGGCGACAGGAAGATTGTACCTTCTTGCCAAGTTTCTAACCTCTTTCTTCTCAATTTCACCAAGTGGAAACCTTGCCTTTTCAAGCTGTTCCTGAGAAATTTTAGCGAGAAAGTAAGATTGATCCTTATTTTTATCCGAACCTTCCCAAAGTTCTGCTTTTGTTCCGGAGGTTTTTTTTCGCAGACAATAATGACCTGTAGCAAGGCAGTCGTAACCATTTTCATCCGCATATTCAAGCAAGGCACCAAACTTCATAACCCGATTACAAAGAATGTCTGGATTTGGAGTTATTCCAGCCTTGTACCCCTGAACCATGGGCATAACCACATTTTGTTGATAAAAATCTATGAAATTAACGACCGAAAATGAAATACCTAGAGTTCGGGCAACTAATTTTGCATCTTTTAAATCCTGAGCCCCCGGACAATCGCCAAGCAAATCATCTTCGTATTCCCAAGTTCTTACATAGACACCTGAAACATCATATCCATTTTCAATTAGCAAGGCAGCGGATACTGCACTGTCAACTCCTCCGGATAAAGCTACTAAGACTTTTTCACTCATCTTTCAATTTGCTCTTTTTAAAGATTATCTGCAACCGGGGCAAAATTTTTCGATTGGCTAGTAATACTTAGAAGGTATGAATAAAATTTATGTATACTCGTGGTGGATGTGTCTGGTCTAATCAGGAAGGTGAAAACTTCGTCTTTCTAGCAAAAGATTGGGATGGGGGAAGAATCCTCGAAGACCTGGTTGAAGAAGCTGGTTTGCTAGGAACATCCTTCAAGTCTTTAAGCCCTGTCAAAAGAGCAAAATTCGCAGGCTATGTTAAAACCGGTAATCAATTAGAATTTTTTCATCAACAAGAATCACATAGAAATTCAAAAAAAATCTATTTAGCTGGTGATTTCAATAAATGGGAACAGGCAAAAAATGACCCTAGATGGGAACTTCAACCACATAGTGAAGATTTATTTGTGCTCTCCTCAAGCCAGTCAAAAATACTCCTAGAATACGGAACTAAGTGGATCTTCAAATTGATTACTGAAGATGGCGAATGGATTGAACCAGAGGAAACTTATCCGTGTCTAAAAAAAAATTGTTGGGGTTCCTATGATTATCTTTTTAACTCAAGCAGAACTGGGAGTGATATTTTTACATTTGAACAGGTTAAGGGACCTCAAAATAAAAATCTTAAAAAATGGCTTCCTGTCATACCCGAAGGAAAGTTTGGCTATTTTCAATCCGAAGGATATTCAAACTTTAGAATATTTGCACCGCGTGTAAGTTCGGTAGATCTTCTACTTTTTTCTGATAACGAGAATGTGCAAAGAAGAATTTCTATGGATCCGCAAGAGGATGGAACTTGGTCTGTTCTCCTAAAGGAAAACCTGGAAGGAAAAAAATATAAATACGCAATTTCAAAGGAATCCGGGCTTAAAGAAGATGAATATTACGAAAAACAAATTGTTGACCCCTATGCTAAATCATTGTGCTCACGAAATGGACCGGGTATTGCATTAACTGTAAAGTCAGGGAATGGAACTCGTTTTGAACCACCTGCTGCAGAGGAGTTGGTCATTTTAGAAGCACATCTAAGAGATCTACTTGCTCATGCACCGATTGAACTAACCGATGAAGAAAGACTGGAGTTCCGAGGGCTATCAAAATGGTTAAAATCTGATGATTGCTACCTGAAGAAATTGGGAGTTAATGCAATCGAACTTCAACCAATCCATCAATTCGACTCAAAAAGCAAAGATGAATACCATTGGGGATACATGCCTGTTAATTTTTTTGCACCTTGTTCACACTATGGAAGCGACGCTCAAATGGTAAATTCTGAGTTCAAGGAATTAGTATCTAACTTTCATGATAGTGCCTTGGCGGTAATTTTAGATGTAGTTTATAATCATGTTGGTATTCCTCAACACCTCATGCATATTGATCGGGAGCTTTACTTCACCGTTGATCAATCAAATGAGCTATCAAACCATAGCGGTTGTGGAAACGACATAAACCCACATTCAGGAGCGACCAAAAAAATAATACTCGATAGCCTGGTTCACTGGGTCGAAAAATTTGATATTGATGGTTTTCGCTTTGATTTAGCTGAGCTAATTGAAGTCGAATTACTTGAGGAAATTGAAATAACTCTCAAAAAAATAAAGCCCAATATAATACTAATTGCGGAGCCTTGGAGCTTTCGCGGAAGAATACCAACAAGAATTAACCGAACTAATTATAGTTTGTGGAGCGATCAATGCCGAGAAAAAATCTTTGAATATGTCTCAGGTAAAGGCAGTGCGTCGGAAATGGTTGAACTTTTAAAAGGACGTTTAGATCGAGATAATAAAAAACCTTTCCAATCGCTGAATTATTTAGAATCTCACGATGATCACACATTTATTGACCGACTTATTCTAGATTCAAAAAACAAAGCCATTTCTTCTGAAAAAATTTCTCAACTCGCGAAAATCGCAACAGGAATTCTTTTTGTATCTCCTGGCATTCCCATGATTACCGCTGGGCAGGACTGGTTGAAGGATAAAAAAGGGGTTCGGAATACTTACCAGCAGGGAGAATTAAATGCCTTAAATTACAAAGATTTGGAAAAATCAATTTCTTTTCATATGTGGATTAAAGATTTGATTTCTTTTCGATTGTCAGACTGGGGAAAGTTAATTCGTTTAAAAAAGTTCCTATCAGATAATCAGTATCATTTCATAGAAAACCAAGATCGTTCATTTGCCTTTATGATTTTTGCAAAAAGTGAAGATCAAATTCCGGAATTACTCATTATAATTAATCCGAACGATCATTATAATTCTTTAAATCTACCAGAAAATATCAACTGTGAAACTATGAAAATTATTATTGGAGAAAAACAAGAAACTTGTGGAGAAATTATGGCAACAAGTTTTCAGATTTGGGTAAAAGACAAAAATTAATTTTTTAAAAGCAGTTCATTAGCCAAGCCGTGCCTTAGATTATAGAATGAATGAATTAAACTTTCGGTCTCCAATTTTTTCATAACTTCCAAAATAATCAAGAGAGCGGTCGGGAAAACATCAGCACGATCTGGAGGCAACTGAGGAAAACTCGATATTCTTTTTGCCAAGTCCATTGAATTTATAATTTTGGAAACTTTATGAATTTCAGAAAACTTCAATCGTTCAGAATCTTTTTTTATCAATTTATTTGATCTTAAAATTTTCCTTAAAAAAATAACAGATCCCCCAACGCCAACCAAGTCAACAGATCGATTCGCTAAAATAAAAGAACTATCTGAACTGATTTTTTGAGCTACTTCTTCCTGAATATCTAAGATTGATTTTCCTTTAAGCTTCTCCGTTAAGTTATCCGAAAATTTTTCGGCAAGTCGAACCACCCCTAGGGGCAGGCTATTGCAACCAGTACACTTTCTATCACTGACCGAAATTAATTCTAAACTTCCACCTCCTAGGTCAAAAGCATTAAAATTTTGCACTGAAGTAAGCGATGGATCACACATCAACCCCTTGGCTATTAGAGTTGCTTCCTCTAATCCGGAAAGCACAGAAATCTCAAGATTGTAAAGCTGCTTTATCTTTTCAGTAAAAAGGTATGCATTTTCAAACTTACGGATTGCTTCGGTCGCAACAACGCGAATTCTTTTAGGTTTAAAAGATGATGCAAATGCTAATAATTTATCCAACGCATTTATACCCTCTTCCATAGTTGATTTTGGCATCAATAATCTTCCGGAACATAAACCGGAGCCCAATCTACAGGTAATACTTTTTTGATCAATTTGTACCAAATTCCCAAGGGAGTCCAAATCAGCAACCAAAACCTTAGAGGTATTGGAACCTACATCAAGAACAGCAACGCACACAAAATCTTAAAATTTATAAATGATAGCCTGTTGGACCAATCACGATGGTGAACTCTCCGCGATTATTGAGAGTATTAATCTTCTCAAGAAGTTTGGAAACGGGACCCAGATTAAATGATTCATGAATTTTGGTAATCTCCTTGCAGAGACAGACCAATCTGTCACCACCCAAAACATTACTTATGGAAGTAAGAGTCTTTTCAATTCTGTATTTGGATTCGTAAAGAACAATTGAACCTTCAAAATTTTCCCATTTTTTTAATAACTTTTCAGCTCCTACTGATTTCTTTGGCAAAAACCCAAGATAGAGAAACTGATGTGTGGGCAAACCTGAACAGGCTAGGGCAGTAAGAGCTGCATTAGCCCCCGGAATAGGATTAACTGAGAGCCCTCGCTTACGACACTCACGAACAAGTCTGAACCCAGGATCGCTAATAGCTGGATATCCGGCGTCTGAAAGCAGAGCAATTTTTTTACCTCCTTCAATAAGATCCGCAAGTTCTATTGATTTCTTTCTCTCATTTTCTTCCCTGTAGGAAATGAGAGGCACCTCAAGAGAAAGAGAATTTAATAATTTCTTGGTAACTCGGGTATCTTCACACGCAACCTGATCCACATTGGATAATACTTCTTTCCCCCGAGGAGAAAAGTCACTTAAATTTCCGATCGGTGTCGCTACTAGCCAGAGAGAACCGCTTAAATTGCTCTCGGACATTAAGCAGAATGACGTGAGTGTAATTTGAAATTATCGATTAAAGCCACCCCGGTCAAAACCACCTGGCAAACTATATTCCCAGCTTGCGGGTCGCCCCTGAGGCATCTTATCATCATCCGGAGAAGCAGTAAAGCAACCACTCAACAGGAAAATACAAAGAAAAGATAAAATCGAAAAGAGTGCTTTTTTCATGAATTAAGTTTTAAAGTGTTTTCTTTTTTTCGGGAACAATTTGAATCAGATCTCCAGGACGAAGTCTGTTGGGCTCTCCAAAACGGGGCAAAATGTAGGCAAGTGCAAAACCCTTATCTGTACTTTGAACCTTGATTCTAGCTGTTTCTTTTTTCCCTTTCCACAAAGTAAAAATTTCACCTGCAGACAAACCACGATCCGAACCAATAGGCAGCATTAGCATACCAGCACGACTATCTATTCTTGCAATGGTTGAAGTAACTCCAAACTCGTTCATTTGAGAAATTTCAGTAATTTCTTCAACAGTTCCATCCGGCACCGAAGGAGGACCGCCCTTTTCAGCAGCAAAAGGATTCTTTGCTAATTCAGAATCTTGGTCCACATTTTCACCACCAGTCTGTTTCGCCATCATTTCATCAATCCCTCTTTTATAACCAGCTGCATCTGCCAAGGTAATCTCTCGCCCCAAAGCTTTTATTTTCTCTCCATGCTCAACCTTTAAAGCGTCTATTTCAGCAATGTGCTTTTTCTCATTATCTAATTTTTGTTGTTCAAGCCCTGCAATATTATTGTTAAGCACAGCAATTTGTTGATCAGATGCTTCCTTTTCGGCTTTCCTCTCAGCCTTTTCTGCTGTCAGGTCTGCTTCTGTTTGACCCAACTTAACCTCGAATTCTCCTGACTTTCTCTCCCAGTCTTCTTTTTGCTCTTTCATTTTGTCAAAGAGATTTTGAGACTCCCTAAGTGCCTCATCCCTTTCAACGATCATAGCTCTGAGCTTTCCTATTTCAGAAAATTTCTCATGTCGATCTTTATAAAACATACCCATCAAAGTACGAAGTCGATTTTCTCTGGATACCCCGGGTATAACCGAACCATCTTCTTTTTTCACATCCTCATAAGGAAACTTTTTCAAATCAGAAAAGGGATCTTTCAAACTCGCAATTGATTCGATTTTAACAGTTGCATTTTCTTTCCACTTCTTAGTTTCCGAATCCCAAATAAAAGAACCCGCACCAAATTCTTTGGTTAAACTTTCAAGAGAATCGCGATAATCAGCATTTCTCAATATAACATCTTCAGAGGATCTTAAAGATGCTAATGCTTCAGAAAGAGGATTTTCATCGTTCAAACCAACTGGTTGATTATCATCAAACACTTCATTAAAACTACTCTTTTTGGATGAAATATCTTTCCATTGGGCTTCCTTTTCAGATTGTAGAATAAGATAACCGTTTTCCAATTGGTTTTCTAGGAATACATTTGTCTTACTTTTTCTAGTTTCAGATAAGAACCAAAGAAAAGCAGCAAGACCAGCAACAGAAAATAAACTTAGCAAACGAAATAGGACGGCAAGAGCATTCATTAGTTATATATAGGAATTATTAAACATGGTGGTTAATTAAGTTTTATGCAAACTGATTTATTCATAGCTCTATGAATATGCTCGAACTTCATAAACTTGTGCCCGATTCAGACCATTTGTCATCAGTATTTCAATTTCAATTCCATGGGTTAGAATAGATTGAAAATGATGAGAGCAAAATCCTTTTTCATTTCGGTTCACACAAATAAATTCATGCCAACGCTCGTTTTCGTCTTTATAATAAACTTTATAATCTCTGACAATTGAAGGTATTATGGGTTTACCTAGAGATTTGGGCCGACTAGGATATAAGAATTCCAAAGTTGAATCCCATACAATATCAATCGAGGAAATTTTAACCTTTTCATCCCAATGAAACTCAAGAAATTCTGGATATCGAAAATCGGTTTCATCAGAAATCCACAAATTTGGTAAACTATCGGGCCGACTTTTGCCATTTTTTACATTTCCCGGGAAATATAATTCCTGTCTGGGTGAAATTTGCATAGCAATACTTTCACTTAAATTTGGTTCATCAGGTAGAAATGGAGAATATTGCGAATATGGATTAATAAGACCGGATCTAAAATTTTTCAAAGGTAAGAATAAACACGAGCCAACTGGACTGTTTCTAATTTTGTAAAAATTTACTCCTTTAGCATTTAAAATTTCCAAATAATGCCAACCCTTGCTTCTAATTTTTACAGCAACTGGAAACCTTTCCCAACGAGCTGCACCAGAACTAATTTTAATTGAGGATGTAAATAGACAGTGACCTGGAATAGTGTTGCCTCCGTTAGCTCCTTCCAAAATTCGATATTCCAATTCTAATTCGTGATCAGATTCAAGAAGTAAAAAAATCTCATCAATTTTATCGGTGATAGTAGAAAATTGGATTAAGGCTTTTTCAAAACAAATTTTTTCATCTATTTGACTTTCCAGAAGAGATTCTTTGAGGGAAGAAGAAGAATTTACTCTTGATCGTGGAATCAAGTTATCTTGATCTTCGAAAATATTGAAAGAAAAACTCTGGTTCAGTCGACTTAACCGGTGCTGCAAAGCACCGATTCTTTCTTTTTTTAATAAAGTTTTGGGCAGTATTTTCTTTTTTATGCAAAGTGCTGCTGCAACTCCTACGGCAGAACCAGTTTGGGAGGCAGTTGGGGGATGAGACATGCTCGAAGACACACGACTCGTAACAGAAGCCTGCACACCAGTGAGAAAAAGATTTTTAATATGCTTAGAAATTAAAGATCGTAATGGAATTTCAAAGGGTCGAGCTAATGAAACTTTGCCACGCGGTGATAAAAGCAAAGAATCGTTCATGTCAATGGGACCACGACCCATGGCTACAGAATCATAAAATTGTTTCCCAGATTCCAAATCCTCAGGTTCTAAGGTATAATGACCAAAGCATCTGAAAACGTCCGAATTTACACAATGAGGGGAAAAATTTCTAACGATCCAGTTTTTTGCGGCGTCTTTTAAAGCAGAACGATTTTTCAGGTAATCCCATGCAGACCAGACCAAAACTGCAGAATTTATGTCAGGCTCATTCTTAACATTTCCAAGCCATTCTACATTATGAATCCCTTCAACATTTCGATTTAGCGACTCAAGCAAATCAATCTGAGCACTCTTATGATTATCTTCCCATCTAAATGGAAGCCAAAATGGACATCTAAATGATTTTGGGGAATCAGAAATTGCAACCTCCATACTCGTGGCAAGTCGGAATTGAAAACTTTTACTGGATGCACTTGATTCTTCATATTCTCGAATGTTTATTCCTTTCTCACCGGGTACTTCAGCAAACTGTCCTAATACCCCTTTTCCAGTGCAGTCTACAAAATACTTTGCTCTGAAAATTATTTTGCTTCCCAAACTATTGGAAAAGGAAATAACAGATTCAATTTCATCCTTTCTCTCAGTTAAATTTACGCTAAATAAATGAGTGTCAATGAAAAGATTTAATCTTTCCTCTTTTGAAATCAGATTTCTCAACGCTCTCTCTTGACCAGCATAATTCCCCTCCAAGTTTTCGCTGTAAATGAAATGCATAACTTCATCCAATATTCCAGTTTCACGTTTGTAAATATACTCGGTCGTACCTTCAAGATCATAGGGAGATAAAAAATCCTGACCGATCTTTCCTCCAACAGTTAATCTTGATTCAATAAGGTTCACAACTGCTCCTTCTCTTGCTGCGGATAATGCAGCACAAATCCCGGACAAACCTGCCCCGACTACTACAATATCACTTCTTTGAGAAACTGATTTCAAAATCGATAATTAGCTTTTCTCCAAATGAAAAGAAATTAGCAAGTTTTGATTTCATAAACTTTTACTAATGAATAAAATTAAGTTTAATTAATAGTTGACTGCAAAATGATTTGGTATTGAAAGGAAGTTTCGATTCGTTAATTTTATTATCGTGCTGCTCAAATCTTCCTTTTTAATGCCCCATGTATCGATGTTTAGTTTCATCGTTATGGTTAGCTGTCTCCCAAGACATTCTTATTCTACATAACTTACAGAATCTTACCATGCGTAATTTATTTCCAAGGTGGGCAAACACATTACCAGTCAAAATTATTCTTGCGCTTGGTATCATTGGTGGAACAGTGACGGCAGGCATCACATATTACGCCACACCAAAGTACACCCGGGTTGGTTACAAACCAAAACAACCGGTTGAGTATGACCATAGTTTCCACGCTGGCCAACTCGGTTTAGATTGTCGCTACTGTCACCATGGTGTCGAGAAGTCTTCTCATGCAAATGTGCCGTCTGCAAATGTTTGCATGTCCTGTCATAAAAATGTTAAAGCTGATTCTCCTCTACTTGCACCAATTCGGGATTCTTATTACGGCGAAGATACAAACCGAGACGGTTTACTTTCAGCTGGTGAAGACAAAGACGGAAACGGAGTTCTTTCGTCTGGGACTGCTGTCCCATGGGTACGGATTCACAAGACTCCCGATTATGTATACTTCAACCATGCGATTCATGTTAATCGTGGTGTTAGTTGCGTGGAATGTCATGGTAGGATTGACCAAATGAAAGTAGTCCACCATGATAAACCACTCAGTATGTCTTTTTGCTTAGAATGTCATAGAGAACCAGAAAAGACGCTCAGACCTATGTCTGAAGTTACCAATCTTGGATGGAATTTCCCTGTAAAGTCGTCGGAAGAACCCAATTTCGATCAAATTCACGCTGGGCTAGATATTAAAAACAATTGGGGAGTTAATCCTCCACTTAGCTGTACTGGATGTCATCGATGATCAAACAAATTTCAGAAAACGGCAAACAGTACTGGAAAAGCTTAGACGAGCTAAGCGATACACCTGGATTTCAGTCATGGGTTGAAAAAGAATTTCCGGAGGGTGCAAGTTTATTCCAAGGGCAACAGCGTCGCAGTTTTATCAAGCTAATGACTGCATCCTTTGGTCTCGCAGGTTTAGGGATGACAGGATGTAGGCGACCAGAACATACCATTTTACCTTACGGCAACAGCCCTGAAGAACTTATTCCTGGCATACCCAACTATTACGCGACATCTATGCCCACTCCACAGGGCTTTATTCCTCTTATAGTTGAAAGTCACAATGGTCGTCCGACTAAAGTAGAAGGAAACCCTAGCTACATTCCAAACGGAGGAGGCACTGGCATTTACGCACAAGCTAGTATTTTAGATCTTTACGACCCCGATCGTTCTAAAACATCACTACAAAAAATTGATGATAATTGGGTAAAAGTCTCTGAAAGTGAAATCAAAAGCAAGTTAAAAGATTCATTATCAAATGGTAAGGTTGCCATTTTGGCTGACAAATCCTTTTCTACTGCACGCAAGAAGATAGTCGATCAACTTAAAGCAAGTGGTGTGATTTGGGGTGAATATGAATCGGTTGACCTCTGTGCTGCTGAACATAAATTAGGAAACTTTTTAGGTTCGGAGGGCGGCGTGAGACACCTACCTAATTTTGCCAATGCCTCTAGGATTTTATCTTTAGATTCTGATTTTTTGGGAATTCGAGAGCCTAATTCTCTCTCAAACTCAAAATCTTTTATGAAAGGCAGAAAAGTTCTTTCTCAAAAAGATGCCAAGAATATGAATAGACTTTATTCCGTGGAATCTGATCTCACCCTTACTGGAGGTGTAGCAGACCACAGATTAAGACTAGAATCTTCTCAAATGCCTGCATTTGCGAATCTGCTCGCATTCGAGATTTTAACAATTTTAAAAAGTAAAAATTCTTCACTGCTATCCAACCTTAAAGAAAGAGGAGCAAAAGCCTCAACCCACTCAAAATGGATTAAAGAGTGTGCCAAAGACCTTTGCTCAAAACCAAAAGACTCTCTTATTGTAATTGGATCACATCTGNCTNCTGANGTTCATGCCCTTGGNTATTTGATCAATACAGAGCTNGGCAATTCTTCTAAATACCTTGCTACAAAATCATCTGAACTTAGCACTTNAGAATTATTAGAATCGGCTAAGACTNAAAAGGTTGACACATTTATTTTTCTCGGAGGGAATCCTGTTTATTCCAATTCTAATGTAGATTGGGAAGAAGAGTTAAAAGAATTTAAAAACAAGATTCACTTTGGCTATTCCCTGAATGAAACATCTTCAATCTGCAATTATCATGTAGCCCAATCTCATTACCTCGAAAGTTGGGATGAAGGATTAACTTGGGATGGAACCTCAACTGTCCCCACACAACCCCTAATTTCTCCCTTGTTTGATACTATCTCAGACATTGACTTCCTACTCGCCTTGTCAGGATCCGAAAAAAACTCCTACGACTTTATAAGAAGCCTGCACGAAGAAAATTCTCAAAATTTGACTTTCAACGATTACCTCCGACTTGGAAACAAAGATACATCTTCCAAATCATTTAGCCCTAACGCTAAAAATAAATCACTTTTTAGTTTTTCAAGCACACTTTCATCTGCACCATCTGGCAGCAACCTTGAAGTTCTTTTGGTCCCAGATTTCCACACGTGGGATGGCAGGTTTGCCAACAACGGATGGATGCATGAGTGTCCGGATCCGATTTCAAAACTAACATGGGATAATGCACTCTTAATTAGTCCGGTACTAGCAAAAATCTTAGAAGAGAAGTATCCTGATCTTAATCTTCTTCCAAAACCAAATATGCTCAATAAAAATGGCCAGATTGCTCCAGATTCTGCTGTTTTTGACCACGGTAAACAAAAAGCACCGGTTGTAACTTTATCGACACATGATGGCATCTCCGTAAAAGGTCCTGTTTATGTTCAACCCGGTCTGGCTGATTTTACAGTTGTTGCCTCTCTTGGCATGGGTAGAAAGGAAGTGGGTAGAGTAGGTAATGGCACAGG
This sequence comes from Opitutia bacterium, assembly GCA_002694035.1. Classification (GTDB taxonomy): domain Bacteria; phylum Verrucomicrobiota; class Verrucomicrobiia; order Opitutales; family Seribacteraceae; genus Seribacter. The sequence goes on along the minus strand of NZKY01000092.1, from coordinate 4,381 downwards.
TTTTGATTTTCATCCTCTAATGGGGAAAGATAATAACAGAATTATAGAAAATGTCTCACTCGAGCCGACTGGTGATTTTTTCACATTAGCCAATGTTCAAGAGCATTGGTCAATGGAAGGTCGTGCTATTGTAAGAGAGGCAAATGTTGAAGAATATCTGTCCGATGAATCTTTTGCTGCTCACATGGGGGCAGAGTCTCACTCTCCTAAAATTTGGGGCAAAGATCAGGACGCTGATTTAGCATTTAAAGCTCAAACAACTCCTCGCGGTAATTCCTCATACGAGCATCCGGACCACAATTACGAAAATTCCGAAACTCCAGGATTGCATCAATGGGGAATGACCATTGATTTGAACCAATGTACTGGCTGCAGTGCTTGTGTTATTGCATGCCAAAGCGAGAATAATATCCCTATCGTTGGTAAAGATCAGGTTTTAAGAGGTAGAGAAATGCATTGGATTAGGCTCGATAGGTATTTCAGTGACTCTGGCCGAGACAAATCCGAATTGCCTTCTGATGTACAAGTCTCATTTCAGGGTGTTGCTTGTATGCACTGCGAAACCGCACCCTGTGAAACCGTTTGCCCTGTTAATGCGACTGTTCATGACGAAGAGGGACTAAATGCAATGGCATACAACAGATGTGTTGGCACAAGATACTGTGCAAACAACTGTCCTTACAAAGTTAGACGCTTTAATTTTTTTGATTGGAATAAAAGAAAAACTGATGAACTTTACAAAGGTCCATTAGGTGAAGAAAACGATTCCCTTCCTTCGATGGGTAAAAATCCGGATGTCACAATCCGCATGAGAGGGGTAATGGAAAAATGTACCTATTGTGTTCAAAGAATCCAAGAGTCAAAGATTCAAACTAAAGTAAAAGCTCAAAGAAGTGCTTTACTTAAAACAGGCAAAGACGGTGCCGATATCAAACTTTCCAAAGAGGATATTAAAGTTGCAGATGGAACAATCAAAACTGCTTGCCAGCAAGTTTGCCCTTCAGATTGTATTTCTTTTGGGGATCTTTCTGATCCTGAAAGCGAGGTAAGTAAACTTAAAAACAATCCACGGGATTATTCCGTTCTTGGTTATCTAAACACTCGCCCAAGGACAACATTCCTGGCTAAGGTACGGAATCCAAATCCTTTGATGCCTGACTTTTCCAAATCTCCGCATTCCGCACTGGAGTATCATGAAAAATCCCATCCAGTTCACCACGATGATCATAATGGCAACGGTGAAGTAGCTCATTAAAATGTCTACAACAAAAACAGAACTAAAGGAAGAAATTCCTGCTGATGTTTTAAAAAAGATAAAACCTGCCAAGTGGGTGGACACACCTCTAGTTCTTAACAAAAGAAACTTTCATTGGGTTACGGAAAAGATTTGTGGTATTGTTGAGCAGAAAACACCAACTTGGTGGTGGTGGTGCTTCATTACCGCAATGTGCATAGCTAGCTTTACTGGACTTGGTTTGGTTTATTTGGTTTCAACCGGAGTTGGTGTTTGGGGAAATAATAATCCAGTCAACTGGGGATGGGCTATTGTAAACTTTGTTTTTTGGATTGGAATTGGTCATGCTGGAACTCTTATTTCAGCAATCCTTTGTTTATTAAAACAAAAATGGAGAACTTCCATCAACAGAGCATCCGAAGCAATGACAGTTTTCGCTGTTATGTGTGCAGGCATTTTCCCTCTGTTTCATGTGGGTAGGGTATGGTTTGCGTGGTGGCTATTTCCACTTCCCAATGCTAACGCTATATGGCCGCAGTTTAGAAGCCCATTGGAATGGGATGTGTTTGCGGTTTCCACTTACTTTACTGTTTCCATATTATTTTGGTACATGGGAATGATTCCTGATCTTGCCGTTTTGAGAGACAGAGCAAAAGAAACATGGAGAAAATATCTATACGGTGTTTTTGCTATGGGTTGGAGAAATGCAAATAATCATTGGAGAAATTTCGAGATGGCATATCTTTTACTTGCTGGTTTATCGACACCACTTGTACTTTCAGTTCATACTATCGTTTCTTTTGATTTTGCTGTAGCAAATTTACCGGGCTGGCACACTACTATTTTCCCTCCATACTTTGTCGCTGGTGCTATATTTTCAGGGTTTGGAATGGTGTTAACCCTTCTTTTGCCCTTAAGAGCAATTTTTGGCCTTCATGATTTAATCACCCAAAAGCACATCGATAATATGTGTAAAATAATTTTAGCCACTGGTAGCATGGTGGGCTACGCATATTCAATGGAGTTCTTTATTGCTTGGTACGGAGCCAATTCATACGAAGGATTTGCATTTATAAACCGTGCTTTTGGAAATTACTGGTGGGCATATTGGATAATGATATCTTGCAATGTAATATGTCCACAGTTGTTTTGGTTTAAGAAAATAAAAGACAATATTCCTTTGGTTTGGATTATTTCTATCTTCGTTAATGTTGGTATGTGGTTTGAGAGGTTTGTTATCGCAAACACAACACTCTCCAGAGATTTCCTTCCATCAAGCTGGGGTTATTATTCGCCAACTGTGGTAGATATTTTTACTTTCTTTGGAACTTTTGGGTTTTTCTCAATTCTATTCTTACTGTTTCTTCGTTTTCTTCCTCTTATGCCAATGGCCGAAGTCAAATCTGTTATGCCGCAAGCTGACCCACACGGAGGCAAACATTAAAATCCAATGAGTAAATTAATGGATATTAAGTACGGATTATCAGCTTCCTTCAACTCGGCCAAGGATCTATATGACGCTGCAGGAAAAGTGAGGGAAGAGGGTTATAAAGAATGGGAGTGCTACACTCCTATTCCCGTTCATGGTTTAGATGCACAAATGGGTGTAGGCCGTTCGAAAGTTCCGTGCTTTACTCTCATCGGTGGCATTACTGGTTTTTGCACTGGAATGCTTATCGTATGGTATATGAATTCTTTCGACTATCCTTTAATTGTTGGAGGCAAGCCTTACTTCAGTCCTATCTTCCCATTTCCTGTATTCTATGAATTAACCATTCTTTTCGCAGCGTTTGGAACATTGTTTGGGATGTTTTTTTTAAATAGGCTTCCAAGGCACAATCATCCGGTATTTGAACATCCATCATTTGGAAGAACTGGAGATGACAAGTATATGATAGTGATTGAAATTGAAGATCCAAAATTTGACGAAGAAGAAACCAAAAATTTCCTCAAGGATGTTGGAGGCAAGTCGATTACTCTTATACGGGAAACTATAGAATAATGAGATATTTTATCCCTATTTTCGTCATAATTACCGTAAGTGTTGTCTCCATAATGGGTTTTCGTGGTAGTTTCACGGAGAATACACCACTTGAAGTATTTCCAGATATGGATAGGCAAGCTAAATTCAAAAGCCAAACAAAAAACTCTTTTTTCTCTGATAATTCTGCAGACCGACTTCCGGTACATGGTACTGCGATAAGAGGAAATTTAATTTCTCAAAATAATGTTTTTTCAACTAAACCAAATTTCTATTCAGACGTTGTTTTGAGTGGCAAATCAAAAAGTGGGGATTGGGTAGAAAAAATACCATCTGAAATCGAAATTGATATGAGTCTGATGAGACTTGGAAAAGAGAAGTATGACATTCACTGTGCTATCTGCCACGGAGAGTATGGTGCGGGTAAAGGTGTTGTGTCTTACTTTGGAATTGCTCCGCGTAATTTATCTGATTCTTCTCAATCTGGCTCATATCTAGAATCGGCAGCACCTTGGCCAGATGGTCAAATTTACAACGCAATATCAATGGGGTCTGCATCAGGAATTATGCTTGGTCTTAAAGACAAGCTTACTCCTAGAGAAAGATGGGCCATTGTTTTGTATTTACGTTCATTACAGTCTTATGTGAGTGATGCAACCAATAGTTTTAGCAAGAAATAATGACGGATAGCACTAAAAAGGATCTAGATGTGAAGTTGCTTGCTGGTAGTGTTCTTGGTTTGGGCATTGGTTTGGCAGGAATATTAATGGGACTTTCTAGTGGTGATAAAAACCCTTTTCTTGGTTGGTTATGGGGTTGTTCGTTTTGGCTTAGTATTGCAATTGGATTGTTAATGCTTGTCATGATTTTCAGAGTATTCAATTCCAGATGGACTCCAGTTGTACGTAGACAACAAGAGCATGCCCTTGCAGTTTTTCCATGGCTAGCCCTTTGTTTTACACCTCTTATATTAGTAGCTTTATTCGGACAAGAACAAGCTGGTATTTTGTGGTCTTGGATAAATCCTGATAATCCAACTGTAGATGGCATTACTGTAGCAAATGATGTCCTCCATCAAAAGAAAGCTGGTTATTTAAATCTTCCCTTTTTCACTGTAAGAATAATTGCTTATTTTCGAATCTTGTGTGGTCTCAGCTATTGGATGA
>NZKY01000091.1 GCA_002694035.1 Opitutia bacterium | reverse complement strand
TTGGAGGAGATCGGATTTCATAAGGATTGGTTTAGCCTCGATGACCTTCGAAAGGCGGGCCAGATGCATGGATCTTCAACCTACGGAAAATACCTCACTGACTTGCATTTAAGGAAGTTAAAATAGGTCTAGAATAAATACATTCCTTGGCGTTGTGCAGTACACTTTTCAGAAATTGACTAATACTAATATTTTATCTATGAAAAGTTAAGTTTGTGATTCCATCTGTATATAGTCTTTTTGTTGTAGGAGCAATTTTGACTTGTATTTTGACCCCAGTAATACGCTACATTGCACTGCAAAAGGGTTTCGTTGATTGCCCACAAAGGGCTCGGAAAGTCCACCAACATGCTACTCCTAGGTTGGGGGGAGCTGCTGTATTATTAGCCTTTTTAGCAGTTGTTGCAGTTGCAGTGATTACGGTTCCTCAATTAAATGTAATGCTGTGGGGAGATAATCCAATTATAGGATCTATCATGCTAGGATCTATTGGGATTTTTGTAATTGGCTTCTTTGATGACCTAGCCCGTTTATCTCCAAAGACGAAATTAATTGGAGAATTTTTGATCGCCGGGTTAGTGGTTTGGGGAGCAAATTTGTCGTTCATTAGTATACAATTTTTAGGACTTGGTACATTAACTTTTCCTGATTGGTTTGGATTCGTACTTTCCTGTCTTTGGATCGTTGGAATGGCAAACGCGATAAACTTAATCGATGGGTTGGATGGGCTTGCATCAGGAATTACCCTTTTTGGTCTTTTAGCAGTCTCAGTAGTTGGTTATTTAGGTGAAATTTCTAGCGTTATTTGGATGTCGACCCTACTTATCGGCTGCCTTCTTGGTTTTTTGGTCTTTAATAGCAGACCTGCATCAATTTTTTTAGGAGATTGTGGAAGTCTTACTCTTGGTTATTTAGCTGGCTGCCTGACTCTTCTTGCCAGTTTTCGGGAGGGTGGGGTGTTGGATGGAATTTTTCCAGTTTTGGCCTTCGCAGTTCCGATAACAGATTGTGTTTTTGCTATATTCCGTCGCATGATGAGAGGAAGATCCCCGTTTTCCCCAGATATGGAGCATTTTCACCATCGTTTAATGGCAAAAGGTCTCTCCCACGGAAAAGCTGTACTTGCAATGTGGTTAATGGCGTTTAGTTGTTCTATTGTTGCAATTGCATCTGCATTTGGAAAAGGCGATCAACTTTTTGCAATATTTGTATTCTTTGGACTTGGTGGATTTATTCTTCTACGCTACTTAGGATATTTTCGCTTTGAATTTTTTGGACAGGGCTTAACCACTTTGATTAAGGATCGTAAAAGTACACAATCCGTGGAACAATCTATGAAAGAAGCGGAACAAATTGTCGCAAACGGGAGTGAAATTCATGTATTGAAATCTTGCTTAGAAAAAGCTGCCGAAGGTATGCAATTTCAACAAGCGAAAATCAACCTTTACCATTCAAATGGAAGACTTGGTGTTGCATTAGATGAAAATATCACGCCAACAGGGAAAATAATCGCTTGGAATGATCCCGCGCAAGTTGGGTATTTTTCTAGAGAGAAAGAATTTGTAGTTGAATTTTCACTTGCCGGACGAAATTTTGCTTATGGCAAAATTGAGTATCGATTTATGAACGGAAGGAGTTCTTTATCGGTACAAGATGAAGTTCTGTTAGAACGAATTCACGATTCGATTTCGGATTTTGCTGATAAACTAAGAAAAGAGAACTTTAGTATTCTCTAATTTTATCTCTGTAGAATAAAATCGGCTTCTAGTTAGTAAGCTGTGTTTAAATGTTGTGAAAACAAAAAATTGAATAAGTTTTATCTTGCTTACAAAATTTTAAGCCCGAAAAGTAAAAAATCTTTTTGGTTTGTCTTATTTCTTTCGCTTATCGGGATGTGCCTTGAAGTAGTTGGAATTGGTATGATTTTTCCGGCTATCGAGACTTTTACTCAACCACAATGGATTACAAATTATCCATTTTTATATAATTTTTCTTTAGAAGTTGGGGAAATGAAATTTATTTTAATTTGTTTTCTATCTTTGGTAGGAATTTTTTTTATCAAGAATATTTTTTTGGCTTATTTGGCTTATTTTCATTCTAAATTCTCTTTCGCAGTACAAGTAGAAACTTCTGTCTTTTTGTACAAAAGCTATTTATCTCAACCTTATGAATTTTTCTTAAGTAAAAATTCTTCTGAACTCCTAAGAAATACGATTGGCGAAGTGAATTCTTTTGTTGGTTATGTTTTACAGCCAATGTTAATAATTATTACGGAATGTTTAGTGTTGTTTGCGGTTATTTCCTTATTAATTTATGTTGAACCAATAGCTTGCTTGTCAGTGATTTTTTTTGTCGCTTTGGTTGGATGGGGGTTTAATAAGTTTACCACCGCAAGGGTTGCAGAATGGGGAAATGAACGGCAAAAACACGAAGCAAAAAAAATTCAGTACCTACAAGAAGGTTTTGATGGCATAAAAATGATTAAGCTTTTAGATAATCCATCCGAATTACTGAAGAAATTTAATTTTCATACAGACTGTGGTGCAATGGCGGGTAAAAATCAGTATGCAATGCAACAAATGCCTAGATTACTATTGGAATTTTTATCCATCCTTGCACTTTCGGTATTAGCATTTAGTTTACTTTCAAAAGATCCAATTGAAGGAAGTTCAGCTTCAAAACTGGGGATGATTGCCTTCGGTTTGATACGCATAATGCCCTCAGTTGCAAGAGTTGTAAACTCATACCAATCATTAATTTATGGTTTGCCGTGTGTGCAGGTTCTAAATGATGAGTTTCACAATTTCAAGTTTTCGAAGAAAAAAGATGTGCAGGGTAATCAAGAAAAGTTTAATCAAAGCTTTAAAATTAATGGTGTTTCTTATGCTTATCCCGAGAGCGATAGAGAATCCTTAGCTGATATGTCTATTGAGGTAAAAAAAGGAACTTGCGTTGGAATATTGGGCAAAAGTGGATCAGGAAAAAGTACTTTGATTGATATTGCTCTAGGTTTGTTGAAACCTCTAAAAGGAAATCTATTAGTTGATGGAAAAATAATTGGAAAGGAAATAAATCCGACATCATGGAAAACCATGGTCGGATATGTACAGCAAGAAATTTTTCTTATTGATGATTCCATAAGAAACAATGTAGCCTTTGGAATAGAGGCATCTTTGATAGACGATAATAAAGTGTGGGAATCCCTTAGAGATGCTAATCTTTGTGATTTTATTGAAAGTTTACCAGAAGGATTGAATACAAAATTAGGTGAGAAAGGGGTTCGATTAAGTGGAGGACAAAGGCAGAGGATTGGTATTGCAAGAGCTTTGTACAAAGACCCAAGTTTAGTTGTGTTTGACGAAGCAACCAGTTCCTTGGATACCGAAACTGAAAAAAGTATCATGGATACTGTTTACGGACTAAAGAAAGAGAAAACATTTATTATAGTAGCTCATAGATTAAGCACTATTGCTAGATGTGATAAAGTTTACAAAATTGAAAATGGTAAAGTCGTTGCCGAGGGTAGTTTCGATGAAGTGAACAATATATCAAATCTCTGAAAAATATCCTTTTACTACAAAAAAATTAATGTCATCTCTAAAGACAGAATGTCCATTTCATAAAAGCAGTTTGGAAATTGGAAGTCATTGTAATGATTGTGATTATTATATTCAAAATAACTCTGAAAATAGTTTTAAATTTAATAAGACTGAAGAGGATAGAAATATTTATAAATCTTATGAGAATGCTTATGGGCAACTTAGTGAAGATGATCTTAAAAATGCGATATATTCAGAAGAATATCAATTTGATCTAGCTTTCGAGACTCATAATACTTTGGGGTCGGTTTGCGGTTTGGATGTTGCTGAATTGGGAGTCGGGCGTGGGTTTTTACAGAAAAGTTTTCTCTCAGAAACTCCAAAAAGTTTACACGCTTTAGACATTGCAGAAGAGTATGTCAGAAATGCATCGAGGATCTTTAATGATTCTGACAATGGATCAGTCAAATTTTCAACTTCAGTTGGCAATGTTGAATTTATGCCTTTTGTTGAAAGTTTCGACTTGGTTGTGGCAACTGATATCCTTGAACATGTTTTGAATTTAGGAAATGCACTTGTTCGAATTTCTCGATCCTTAAAAATTGGTGGGAGATTTGTTTGTCGCGTTCCATACAAAGAAAAGTTAGGTCAGTATAGTGTGTACAACAATCAAAGATACGAATTTGCTCACTTACGATTTTTTGATGAAAGGTTGCTTCAACTTCAACTTGAAGAAGTTGGACTCAAAACCATTTCATTTCGAAGAAATGGTTTTCAACCAGGTAGGTTTAATCAGGCAGTTCCAAGTTTTTTAAGAAAAAACTTGGCTAAGGCCTTTTCACTTTTTCGCGTTTATGGTGCTAATTGGTACGATTTTAACAGGAAATCAAGATCATTTCCGATGAAATTTTTTAGATTATTACATCAGCCTATGGAACTTCTGATAATATCTAAAAAAGTCTGAACTATTTAAATTTCATAATAGAATAAATGTGTGGCATAGCAGGAATTCTAAATCTTAATAGTTCTCCAATTCAAAATTTGGATTGTTCTTTGCGGATAATGAATAAGTTGCAAAAGCATAGAGGACCAGACGGGGAGGGTTCTTGGACTCACCGGGAAAAGTTTCTGGGATTATCCCATGTAAGACTTAGTGTTATTGATCTTAATACTGGTCAACAACCTATGGTTTCAGATAATAAAAATGTAATTTCTTACAATGGTGAGATTTACAATTTTAAAGAACTCAGAAAACAAATTGGGGAGTCTAAATTTAGCACCACTTCTGATACTGAAGTAATTTTAAAAGCCTACGAACGGTGGGGTGATGATTGTATTTCAAAATTCCGCGGAATGTTCGCTTTTGCACTGTGGGACGAAAATAAATCTAGCCTTTTTTGTGCAAGAGATCGCTTCGGTATAAAGCCATTTTATTATACGGTTGTTAATGAAGTTTTTTATTGTGCCTCGGAGATTAAAGCATTGTTACCTTTTGTTGAGCAGATTGATACGGATATAGATTCATTAAACGATTATCTAACCTTTCAGTTTACACTAGGTGACAAAACACTGTTTAAAGGAATTAAGAAATTAGAGCCAGGTCACATGCTTACGATTAAAAACGGGCAAATATCGGTTCAAAAATATTGGGAAGTTTATTATGAATTGGATTTTGGGCATACCGAAAGCTTTTTTGTTGAGCGAGTCAAAGAGTTAATGGATGAATCGATTAGCTTACATATGAGAAGCGACGTACCTGTTGGTGCTTATGTGAGTGGTGGCAGAGATTCAAGTATTGTTGCTGCCCTTGCAACTAAGGTTGAAAGAACTGATTTTAAGGCATTTACGGGTAAGTTTTCTTTTGGCAAGGGATATGATGAAAGTAATTATGCTAGAGACTTAGCCAATCAATACTCTATCGACCTACATGAACTTGACATTCAAAGCGGAGATTTTGTTTCTTCCATTGGAAAAGTAATTTATCATTTAGATGAACCGGTTGCTGGTCCTGGTTCCTTTCCTCAATATGAAATCTCAGGTCTTGCATCTCAGCACAGGAAAGTTGTTTTAGGGGGTCAAGGTGGGGATGAGATTTTTGGCGGATATGCTAGGTATCTAATTGCCTATTTTGAACAATGTATCAAGGGGGCAATTGATGGTACTCTTAAAAACGGTAATTTTGTTGTTACTTATGAGTCAATTATCTCAAATCTTGAAACTTTAAAACAGTATAAACCATTATTGAAGCAGTTTTGGAGTCATGGGTTATTTGAGACAATTGATAGAAGATATTTTAATTTGGTCAATCGGGCTCCTAGTTTAAAGAGAGAAATAAATTGGGATTCCTTGGGGGATTCCTCTACATTTGACCGATTTTTGAAGATTTTTTTGGGAAAAAATGTTGGTCACGAATCATATTTTGATCTTATGACTCATTTTGATTTTAAAACTTTACTTCCCGCTTTACTTCAGGTCGAAGATAGAATGAGCATGGCACATGGTTTGGAATCAAGAGTGCCATTTCTGGATCACCAACTAGTGGAATTGGCAGCAACAATTCCAGCCGATATCAAATTTAAAAATGGAGAACTTAAGAGACTATTAGTGAGAGCTTTTGATCCTGTCTTGCCAAATTCTATAACTTCCAGAAAAGATAAGATGGGCTTTCCTGTTCCTTTGAATGAGTGGATGAAATCTGAATTAAAAGATTTCGTTTGTGGGATTTTCGAGACTGGAAGGGATATCGGAAGAACTTTTTTTCATTCAGATGTCATTTTAGATAATTTATCCAAAGAAGGAAAATTTAGTCGTAAGATATGGGGTTTGTTGTCTTTAGAAATTTGGATGCAGCAATTTCACGATAAAGCAATTGAATACAAGCAATATCTTAAATAGAAGAGAATTATATATGAAAATATTAATAACAGGTGGTTTAGGGCAAATTGGTTCTCACATTGCAGAGATGTTTCTTGATCGAGGTGATCAGGTCTTGGTTGTTGATAACCTAGCTACGGGCAGAAGAGAGCACTTAGAAGAACATGATAACTTAAGTGTGGTTATTGGGTCCATTGCAGATAATAAATTAGTAGAAAAGCTATTTAATGAATTTCAGCCAGACTCAGTTGTTCATACTGCTGCCTCTTACAAAGACCCGAATGATTGGTATAATGATTCGTTAACCAATTGTGTTGGAGGATCAAATATTATCAGTGCAGCAGTTGAACATGGTGTTAAGCGTTTTATATATTTTCAAACATCTTTGTGCTATGGTTTAAAACCTTTAGAGCAACCAATTACGCTGAGTCACCCGAAATTTCCTGCTTCAACAAGTTATGCAATAACCAAAACAGCAAATGAAGATTTTTTGGAGATTTCTGGTTTGGATTTTGTAACTTTCCGCCTTGCAAATGTTGTGGGTCCAAGAAATGTTGCTGGACCGTTGCCGATATTTTATCAAAGACTCAAAGACGGCAAGCAATGTTTTGTCACCAAGTCGAGAAGAGATTTTGTTTTTGTTAAAGATCTAGCTANNGTAGTTTTGAANGCNTGTGANGGNGTTGGCAANGGTGCTTACCATTTTTCTTCNGGTTCAGATGTGGCAATAGAAGATTTGTACAATGCNGTNGTTAAAGCAATGGATCTTCCTCAATATCCANATCCAGNAATCAAGGAATTGGGAGAAGATGATGTNGTTTCTATTCTNTTGGATCCATCTANNACTTTCNAAGATTTNGGAAAGATTGAATTTACTCCAATCGAAGAAACGGTTGCTCAAGCAATTGAATATTTTAAAAAATATGGAACGCTNGGAGAATATACTCANCTAAGACTCAATGAAGAGAACAAATGAGCAGTANGATTCTGATAACTGGAGGTGCAGGTTGTCTTGGNTCAAATTTAATAGANCATTTTTTTCCTAAGGGNTACGATATATGTGTTATAGATAATTTTGAAACTGGAAAAAAAGAAGTTTTGTGCGAACAGGACCGGTTGGAAATCGTTGAAGGATCAATTTGTGATAAAAGTTTGGTTGATAAAACTTTTCGGGACTTTCAGCCAGATTATGTAATTCATAGTGCTGCCGCATACAAAGACCCTGACAACTGGATTGAAGATTCATCAACTAACACATTGGGAACAATTCATGTTGCTTTGGCATCGAAAGACCACAATGTTAAACGACTTGTAAATTTTCAAACTGCACTTTGTTACGGTAGGCCTTCGATAATCCCAATTCCCGTAGATCATTCCAGCGGTCCATTTACTAGTTATGGAATATCTAAAACTGCTGGTGAGCAGTACCTCATGAACTCGGGTTTACCGGTTGTTTCTTTTCGTTTAGCTAATATTTGTGGACCTCGTTTAGCCATTGGTCCTATACCAACTTTTTATAAAAGGCTAAAAGCCGGTCAGAATTGTTTTTGTAGTAATACGATTCGCGATTTTTTGGACATGAGTGACTTTTTGAGTCTTATGGAATCAACACTGACAGAAAATTCGCCACTTGGAATTTTCAATGTTTCAACTGGAATAGGACATTCAATTCACGATGTATTTATTGCTGTTTGTGACTATCTTGAAATGGATCCCCCTGAAGTTCCAATTGTTCCAGTTGGAGAAGATGATATTTCAGAAGTTGTGCTAGATCCGAGCAAGACTGAAGCAGCCTTTGAATGGAAAGCCGAGGTTGATTTTAAGAATACCATTAGGAATCAGCTAGGATGGTATGAGAAGTATGGAATAAATGATATTTTTAGCCATTTATCTGCACCTGATGAAAACTCTTAATTTTAGACTTAAAAATGGATTTAATTAAAGATTCTAAAATATTAGTTGTCGGTGGTGCAGGTTTTGTAGGAAGCAATCTGGTTCATTACCTTTTGGAGAATCATGATCCGAAAGAAATATGCATAGTAGATAATTTGTTATCCTCAGATCTTTCAAATGTTCCGAACGAAAAAAAGGTTAAATTTATTTTGGGTTCGATTGCTGATTATGGTGTGCTATCAAAATTACCTTTAGATCTTAATGTGATTTTTCATCTTTCCTGTTTCCACGGTAATCAATCATCAATTGCAGACCCTTTAGCTGATCACGAAAATAATACTATTACATCATTGAAATTATTTGAGTATTTAAAGGATTTTAAAGATTTAAAAAAGGTAGTTTATGCAGCGGCTGGTTGTGCTGTAGCTGAAAAGACTTTTGATGATGCATCGGCTACCACAGAGGATGCTCCAGTTTCCTTATTTCATGATAGTCCATATTCTATCTCCAAACTTATTGGTGAAATGTATGGTAATTATTATTGGAACCGTTATGGATTGCCATTTGTTAAGGCCCGTTTTCAGAATGTTTACGGGCCAAGAGAAATTCTTGGAGCAGGAAGTTGGCGTGGAACACCTCATACCGTATGGCGAAATGTTATTCCAACCTTTATCTGGAAGTCTTTAAATGGAGAAGCTTTACCATTGGACAATGGAGGTAATGCGAGTAGAGATTTTATATTTGTTGAAGATATGGCAAAGGGACTTGTTGCATGTGCTCAAAAAGGAGAGCCAGGCGAAGCTTACAACCTTGCATCCGGAGTAGAAACAACCATTAAAAATCTTGCAGAATGTATCAATGAGTTAACTGGAAATAAAACTCCAGTCGATTTAAAACCAGCCAGAGACTGGGATCGATCTGGAAAGCGTTTTGGAGCAACTTTAAAATCCAAAGAAAAATTAAATTTTTCCGCAACTGTTTCCATAGAGAATGGACTTGCTAGAACAGTTGACTGGACGAGAAAGAATAAAGAATTAATTCAGCAATCGATGGAAAAACATGAATTTATGATGAAAAATTCAAATTGATTTTTTATTTTTCTTATTCCCAATTTCATTCATTAAAAATTCGAAATTTAAGTACATCGAAAAGACCTTAGCCTTTTTGTTTCAATGCAAAACTTAAAGACTCTTGATGAGTTGTCTGCGATAAATTGCCCAGTTGATCGTAAATTGGACATTTTACTACTTGCAAATTTGGATTACAGTGCAGGATGTTGTGCAGATTATATTAACGCGATAAAAGATCTTTCAGAACATCGTGTAACTGTTCTTAATCCGATGGTTAAATCGAGATTAGATAAATTGTTAATGCGTCCTTATCTATCACTAAAAAATAATGGCAAGAAGTTCGATGTGATTATAATTCACTATTCCATTTGTATCATCAGTCGAAATCATATTTCACTCATTCTCAGAAAGCAGATTCAAAACTTTAAGGGAGTTAAGATTGTCATCATTCAGGACGAATACCGATGGATTAACAAGATTATGAAGGAAATGATTTTTCTTAGAATCGATGGAATTATCTCCTTATTAAATAAACAAAATTTAAATAAAGTTTATAGACATTCAAAGTTGAAAAACATTCTTAAAGTCAATGCCCTCGCCGGGTATGTTTCTCAACATTGGATAGGGCGTAAAGTTCCAAATTCTGCTGAGAGAAAAAAGCACATTATTTATCGTGGAAATAGTCTTCCTTTTTGGTTGGGCAATGCTGCTTATGAAAAAAGTATTTTGTCTAAAAAAGTACTGGAGAATTTCGAAGGAAAAGGATTAATCGTTGATGTAAGTTCGAAACCTGAAGATAGAATATATGGCGATGGTTGGATGAATTTTATGCTTTCAGGAAAGTGCGTCATTGGTTTGGAGGGTGGAGCTAGTATTTTTGATTTTGATGGGAGTATTGAAAATGCGGTTAGACATAAACTGAAACTTAAACCTCAGGCTAGATATGAGAGTATTCATGATGAAATTTTAAGTCATCATGAAGATCAAATTTACTATCGGATGATCACCCCCCGATCATTCGAGGCAATCTGTATGAAAACGGTTCAAGTCATGTATCCAGGAGAGTTTTCTGGTATTCTTGAACCATGGCGACATTATATTCCCTTAGAACGAGACTTTAGCAATCTAAAGGATGTAATTGATGCGATAAAAGATAATTATCTTCTTCAGGAAATAGCTGACCGAGCTTATGATGACATAATAAAACCTATGAAATTTTCTGATAGTAGTCTGGCAAGTGGTGTCGATGGATGTGTCAATTTTCTGTTTTCTCAAATCTCAGGAAGAAATTAATGCAAAATAATATAAATAAACTTTATCTGTTTGGAGACTCGATTTGTTTTGGTCAACTTGTGAACGCACATAAAACCTGGGCAGTAAAATTATCTCAGGAACTTAATAAAATAGAAAATGTAAATGATTCTTTTGTCGTCCAAAATGCAGGCGTTAATGGTAACACAACCAGACAAGCGTTGTTAAGAATTCATTATGATGTTATTTCTCATAATCCAGATTTTTTAATGATTCAGTTCGGAATGAATGACTGTAATTACTGGGCTGATGATATTTGTCTTCCAAGAGTGAGCCCGAAGAGTTTTGTTGCGAACTTAGCAGAGATGGTTGATCGAGGATTGTCAATCGGGGTTAAGCACATTTTTTTGAATACAAATCATCCATCAAACAAAGGGAATATACCTCATGATGATTCAATATCATATGACAAAAGTAATTCTTTTTACAATCAATTGATAAGAGATACTGCTAACCAATTATTAGATGACGGAAAACCAATCACTTTAATTGACATGGAATCGGTTTTTAAATCTCACATTTCATCAAAAAAGAAGTTTGGTTTAGAAAACTTTTTGTTGGATGATGGAATTCACTTAAGTGAGAAAGGGCATAGTATTTATAACGAAAATTTAGTTCCCACTGTGGTTGAGAAAATTTCCAGTTTTCTGGGTTGATTTTATGAGGGTAATATTTCTCGGCGAAGGAAGGCTTGCTTTTACTTGTTTAAATATTCTTTTGCAAAGGGAATTTTCAAAAGTTTTTAAATTAAATACTTTGGTAAGTTCTGAGACATTTTACTCCAATTTGGTCAAAAGTTATAGTTTTCAAAATAATTTAAATTTCGTCTCAAATAATTCTAGAAGTGAAGACCAAATTGTGGAACTTATTGAAAGAGAAAAAATCAATACACTCATATCTGTTCAGCATAAATGGATTATGAGTAAAAAAATACTGAATAAATTTGGTTGTAATGCATTTAATTTTCACAATGCGAAATTACCAGAATATAAAGGATATAACAGCCTCTCACACTCTATTTTAAATGGCGACTCTAAACATTTTATGACAATTCACAGGGTTGACCCAGAAGTTGATGCCGGTGATATCGTATTGGAATCATCAATTACAATTTCTAAGGATGAAACAGCATTGTCGCTTT
>NZKY01000090.1 GCA_002694035.1 Opitutia bacterium | reverse complement strand
ATTATTAAATGGCTACATATTAGTCAAAAACAATAAAAAATAAATAAATAATTTATTAAATTCAAAAATAATGTAATACTTTTAAAACTAAAATTAAATTGATATTTTAACTCCTCTTCTTAAATAGGCCGGGACATCTAAATCTTCACCGGCATACAAATTACGAGTGGGATGATCTCCAAAAATTCCCCGCTGAGTATCCTCAAGGTTGAAAGTTCCCTGGTCTAATTCAGCCTGTTTTTTTCTATTTTTCTTATCCGAAATTCTTTCAAGCTTCGTTTCTTTGGCTTCCTTTTTTAATTTGGATGAATGGGCAGCTCTAGTTTTTGGAACAACATTTTTAATATCACATGCAACAGGTGCCACATCTGCAGCAGGTAAACCAGCTTCTAAATCTGTTGCACCAAGAACGGTTATTTCTACCCTATCCCCCATATTCTCATCGACATGAGCACCGAAGACGACATGTTCTCCAGCTTTAAATTCTTCCCGAATTTCAGTAGAAACTTGCTGAAGGGCGGCCATTCCCATACCAGTTCCACCTGTAACTAAAATTAATAATGCATCTGCCGCTTTTGATACATCGGGCAAATGTAGCATTGGGCACAGCATAAGTTCACGAACAGCCTGTCTAATTCCATCTTTACCCTCACCTTGACCATAACCAAAAAGAGTGCGACCAGATCTTCGATTAAAAGCCTTTCTTAAATCAACGAAATCAATATCGATCATTCCACGCCTGAAAACAAGGGAACAGATTGCGGAAATTCCCTGGCTCACATTCCTTCCTGCCTCGGCAAAACATTCAAGTGCTGTTGCATCGGCCCCCCCCATTTGCAGGAGTGAATCGTTAGGTAAAGGAATCACTGCATTTGCATGTTTTCTTAGATCATCCAGACAATCTTCAGCCATCGAGTGCCTTCCTTTTTCCCAGCTAAATGGCATTGGAGTAAATGCAAATACCAAGGCACCTGCCTCTCTGGCAATTTTTGCAATAACGGGAGCAGCACCTCCACCCGTTCCACCACCCAAACCAGCTAGCAAAAAGACCAAGTCAAATCCTTCCAGCTTTTGTCGAATCACATCTTTTTCTTCCTCCATGGCCTTTCTTGCCAAGGAAAATTCACCTCCCGTACCCATGCCACGAGTGTGACGACGTCCAAAAAAAAGTTTCTCTCCCGCAATTGAGTCAGCAAGAGCTCGGCTATCCACATCTACCGCCAAGTGTTCAACACTTTGAAAATTGTCAAATCGCAAACCGTCAACAAGCGATAGCCCCGCTCCACCCACTCCAATTATTTTGGCACGAATACCCGGCATTTCATTATCGGAAGAAAAGTTTGTATCATTTGAAAAAAGTTGTTCCTGACTCATGTTATTACCTCATTTTGTAATGTTTAAACCCTCTATTCCTGAAAGCCCAGACCTACCATTTGTTTAAATTTCTTTATTATCCCAGTCTCAGTCTGAACATTCTTTTTACCAGGAAGTCCATGATCTTCTAATCCATAATGCAATAGACCAAGAACAGTGGCATTTTCCGGCTGTGCAAGTTCTGGTATAATTCCAGTTGGAAATGTTGCCCGACGCGAAGGAAAGCCTAAAATTTTAGAAGCCACCTGCTCAACTCCAGGGAGAACTGAGGCACCTCCCGTTAATAAAACTCCTCCTTTTAATTCATCTGGGTCAAGAAACCCGTCTAATTCCTTGACCAAGATTTCGAAAAGTTCGGCAATTCGTACATGAATAACATCTGAAATTGCTTTTCTGGGAATCGCTCGATCCCCTATCGTTTTATTGCCAATAATCCACACATCTTCTCCTTCATGAATCTCATTCGGAAGGGCATTACCGTGCTCTACTTTTAATTTTTCGGCGTATGGTTCGAGAACTCGTAAACCCATGCTCAAATCTCCAGTTACATGGTCTCCTCCCACTGGAATGACCCCTGTTTTCACAACAAAGCCTTGTCTATATAATGCAAAATCAGTGACTCCCGCACCCATATCAATAACCAAAGTACCAGCTCTCCGAAGATCGGGACCTGCCATCATTGTAGAGGATGCAATAGAAGAAAGAATTAGATCTTTTACCTCCACACTATAATTATGAATTACATGCAGAGCCTGTTTGATGGCTTGCTCATCTCCATCAATTGACCAGTAACCCAAATCGACTTTGGAACCAATCATTCCCACAGGATCTTGGACCATCCGCCCATCCAAAAGTATCGGAGTACGAACATGATGTACATATGTTCTTCCAGGTTCAGGCTGTTTTCTTTTTGCTTCCTGTGCAGCTCTTTGCAAATCTTCTGAATCAACCCTGTTTTGCGATGAAGAAACAGAAGCTGAACCTTGAAGCATGTGACCTTTTAGATGAGATCCAGTCTGAGCAAGATAAACTTCATCAACAGTGGTGCCGGACATTTTTTCAGCATCCTCAAGAGCAGAGTGCACTGCGGAAGCAACTTTTCTAAAATCAACAATTTCTCCCTTCCTCATTCCCTCATTCAAACGAGAAGCCATCCCCACTACATTAATAACAGAATTTTCTGAAACTTCTCCGATCAACGCTTTCGCTTTTGAAGTTCCAATTTCTACAGCACCAATAATTTTGCTCATAGTTTTATTTGATCAGATTAATTTTTGATTAATGAAAGTTAAAGTTTCGCAAATACTGAACGGTCATGTGATAAATCAATTGATTCGATAACTGTGGCTCTTTTGAAATCAGGCTCGTTTAAAAGATATTTTAAACGACGTAACTGATTAGCAAAATCTGAGGGTGCAAACCTGAGTTTTTTAATTTTTTTTGATTTTACAGAAATGTGGGCACCCGGATCTTTTTGATCAGGTCGTTCATATGAAACGATCTGCCAATTTTGATATATTCCTGGATAATCCCTCCGAGCAACACTCAATAAGGGTGCTACATTTGAAATACCTGCTAAATTCTCATAACCTTCCTGATCAGCCAAGGGTTTTAATAATTTTGGATTTACGCTGAGGAAAGGAAGATGACGGAGGCTGGCTCTATTGTATTCATGACCCAAATAAAGAGAGCCATCACTTGCAACCAACCAAGTTTGTTCTCCTTTTGTCTTTGTCCTTAAGCATAAACGAAGAACAGGAAATTTTTCTCTTATTTCAATTTTCAAAGTATCCGGGAAATTACGACTGACACGGGCAAATGCCACTTGTTTTTCAGCCAATAGATCGTTTTGTACCCTTTCGATATCAATATCCATCAGTGTTCTTCCTCGAAGAGGACCGAACCAATTATTGAACCACTCAGAGTGCAATACCCCATCGGAAACAAAGGATACTCTAGCAATTGGAAGACCTGGGCCGGTAATATCTATGGGACCACTTGCAAATGTAGTTCTGTTTTTCAAAAACCAAGAGCCTACTCCAACAGATGAAAGAATGAATATAAGTAAGAAAAACTTAGACAGAAACAGAATTTTCTTTCGCATAGCAGCTGAAGATATCGGTCTGCGAGATGACTTCGGTGCTAAATTTTTCCAGCTTTTAGCAAAACCATTCTGATTTGTATTCTTTTTTTTGGTCATAAATTTTTAAACGGCTATGAGTGAATTCTGAGAAAACCTTTCCAAAACCGGTTCAATAAGACAGGTGGTGAGTTTATCAAAATCATAACCTGAACAAGATGCACTCTTTGGTAACAAACTTGTCTCTGTGAGACCAGGTAGAGTATTTATTTCCAAAAAATATGGATTGCCATCTTCTGAAATTATAAAATCCACTCGGGCAAAGTCTCTACATTCACAAGCCTTAAATGCTTCCAGAGCGAAAGATTTAACTTCCGATTCAATATCACAGTCCAAAATCGCTGGGTAACGATATTCAGTTGAACCAACGGAATACTTTCTTTCAAAATCATAAACTCCTCCAAGTGGAATAACTTCAACAATTCCTAGAGAATCATCCCCTAAAATCCCAACAGTCACCTCCCTGCCGAAAACTCTTTGTTCAACCATCCAATTTCCTTTTTCCATTTTAGACAACTCTTCCTCAAGTTCTTCTTGTCCGCTGGTTATATAAAGAGCAACACTACTACCCTGATCGATTGGCTTAACAACTAGCTCGGAACCCAGTTCAGTAATTAAATTTTTAGGATTAATTTCGTTTGGATCTTTAAACGCTATGCCTGAACAAGTGCGAACTCCACATGAGTCCACAACTTTTTTGGCCATAACTTTATTCATGCATAAACGACTGGATTTAGAATCACTACCTGCATAAAAAATACCCTCATTTTCAAGCATTTGTTGTAATCTGCCGTCTTCTCCAAAGGTTCCATGAATAGCTGGAAAAACAATTGAATTTTCCGGGTTTAGGTTTTCCGGCAATCTTTCTTCCTTCAAATCGATCAGGGAAACATCAAAATATTTTTTTAGAGAATCCAAAAGTGCCTTACCAGTAGAAAGGGAAACTTCTCTTTCTGGTCCAACACCTCCTGTAAAAATTAAAATATTTGGATTTTTCATATCATTATAATCAGGATAAATAATCATTCCACGATTTGCCCATAAGATTTACTTCAGGTTCGAGCAAAAGTCCGTTTGACTCCCTTATTCGCTCACGAACCCTTTTTATCAAAGAAATAACATCATCCGCAGTTGCGTCTCCTTGATTTAAAATAAAGTTGGCATGACGGTCAGAAATAATTGCCTCACCTTGCTGTTCACCTTTTAAACCACTTTGCTCAATTAACCAACCAGCAGAAACTTCCTCTGGATTTCGAAAAATACAACCAGCACTCGCCTCTCTTGGTTGAGTGGCACGTCGTTTTTTGGCGAGTTTATCAATAGCATTTCTTATTGCTCTGTGATCAGACTTTCCCTCCGACTTCAATTTTGCCCTTAAAGCAATTCCGTCGTATGCCTCCCTACAATAACGATATCCGACATTTAAATCAGTGCCTGGGATTTCTCTAATAGTACCATCTGGAAGTAAAAAAGAGACCCATTCAACCAAATCAAAAGTT
Source organism: Opitutia bacterium (assembly GCA_002694035.1). Taxonomy (GTDB): domain Bacteria; phylum Verrucomicrobiota; class Verrucomicrobiia; order Opitutales; family Seribacteraceae; genus Seribacter. The sequence goes on along the minus strand of NZKY01000090.1, from coordinate 38,129 downwards.
TCCCATCCCATAGCACCAGCATTCATTCGTAAGGCTCCACCTAGAGTACCAGGAATTCCCTCAAGAAACTCGAAACCAGCAAGTCCATTCATGCATGCAAAACGACATATCTCGTTAAGTTTAGCACCAGCACCCACAACTAAAGATTCTTGAGAACGTAAAGAAATTTCCTTCCAAAAAATACCTTTCAATCTAATGACTAAGCCAGAAAATCCTTCATCCGGAATGATTAGATTTGATCCGCGACCAAGCATTGCACGTGGAATTGCAAATAAATTACAGGCTTCAACTAACAGCTGCAAATCCTCAATATGAGCTGGCTCTGCGTACCATTTTGCGGCTCCCCCCACACCCATGGTTGTTTTATTTGCGAGTGGTTCGTCTTTTCGTACTGTTGAACCACCAGAAATTTTATTTTTTAAATAAATTTCAAACGCTAAGAGTTTATTACCTTTTGCTTTTTCCCATGCAGCAAAAGCATGAGCCCATTTCTCTAAGTTTCCTGCACCTACAAAAAGAACCTGATCCTTGGAACTATCCACCGATTTTACACCGATAGAATCACACAGATCTCTAAAATCAGAAAATATCTTAGACCTTTTCCTTAAACGAGGTGGAAGATATGCAAACAAGCTTTCTACCGAACCAGCTGGATTAAATTTTTCAAAAGCTCCATAAGTAGGCAAAAGATGAAGATCATCGGCCAGTGATAACTCCTCGGCAAATTCTTTTGCTAAAGCTTCTGTTCTTGAAAATCTATGAGGTTGAAAAACAACCTGCATTGAGTGTTCAGGAAGAGATAAGCGCCTATTGCTCAGAAATGCATTGATCTCTGTTGGATGATGGGCATAGTCCTCGACTACTATACGATGAGCAGATTCATGCAAAATATTTTGCCTTCGCTCAATACCAGGAAAATTGTCGAAAGATTTTTTACTTAGCTGGACTCCAAGTAATCGAGCTGCTTCAATTGCAGCTGCAATGTTATTTTCCTGAAATTTAGAAGGGTCATTAACCAATTTAAAAGTAAAATTTTCTACATCTTCATTAATGGTTGCCCACTCACATAACTGAGTATCGCGTGGGGTAATTAAAGAAGACTTGGTACGGCTGAATAATGACTTAAAAACCTCTCTCAATGAGTCTTCAGATTTATACAAATCCACATGGTCCCATTCACAATTTAAAGCCAGTGTAATCTCAGGCTTAAAAAAGTCGATGGTTCCATCACTTTCATCCACTTCCAAAACAATCCAATTGCTTTTGTGGTAAGAACCAGAAGGAATTTGAGCACCACAAAAAAGCCCGCCAACAAGATAAGAGAATTCAAATCCTGCCTCCCGTAATCCCCAACACAACATAGCAGTTGTGGAAGTTTTCCCATGACTGCCAACCACTGCAAGGATTTTCTTTCCTGAGCAAAAACTAGCAAGGAATTCCCCTCTCCGGTAGATTGGCACACCTTTTTTTACCCAAGGCTTAATCAATTTATTATCCAAACTGACGGCACTTGACCTAATAACACAATCAGGCTTTCGGATTGAAATAGGTTCACTCAAAACACAAATTCCTGATTCTTCAAGTTGTGTCCTGAGTGGTTCACGAAAACGATCATCAAAAGCTTCCACATGCAGGCCTGCACCTTGAAGATAAAGAGCAAGCGGTGCCATCCCCATACCGCCTGCGCCTAATAATAATACATTTTTAGGTTTTCTCATCCAACAAATCTTAAAACTCCCTTGCGAATTTGTCCCTTTTCAGATTCAGCTTTTAGAAACTGGCATAAATCCTCAGAAATGCGGTTTGCAACATCCCCGCTATCAAGTGCGTATAAATTTCGACGTAAAATTGTTCGAAATTCCTCATTGAACATCACCTCTTTAATTTCATCTAATAAATCTGATGGAATTTTTTCTTCCGGGCAAAGAATAGCTCCACCTTTCTTTTCGAGAAACTCAGCGTTTAAAAATTGATGATTATCTGAGGCATATGGATATGGAATCAAAATAGATGGAATTCGACAACGAACCAGTTCAGATATCGCACCAGCACCAGCTCTAGATACTACCAGATCAGCAGCCGAAAGAACTACATTCATATCATCAGTAAATGAGACAAATCGATTTGTAATGGGTTGACCTCCTAAGCCTTCCATTTTCACTACACCCGAGCTTTCATTTTGAAGGCCTGTCAGACAGTAGGAAGAAATTCCTTCATTCGCGAGATTCTCCAAATTATCTTTTAACCATTTATTCAAAGAAACTGCACCTTGACTTCCACCTAGAACAACAAGGAGACGCTCGTGAATTGAAATCCCAAGTTGTTTTCTTGCCCGCTCTTTAGGAATCCTACGAAACTCTCTCCGTAATGGATAACCCATATTTCGTATAACTTCAGGTGAAATACCTTCCAGATGCATACCTTCGGGCAAATATAGACGTTTTGATCTTTTTGCTAAAAAGCGTACCGCTTTCCCAACTGCACGGTTTGCTTCATGAATAAAAACGGGAATGCCTCTAGCTTTTGCTGCCATTGCAGGACCAAATGAAGAAAAGCCACCAAAACCCACCATGGCATCGGCTCTAATTTTTCCATAAAATCGATAAGCCCGGATAAAAGAAAATAAAAAACCGATAAAAAATCGGCATATCCCAATTGGAGATTTAATCAGAGGAGCTCCAGGCATTGCTTTGAAATTAAGTTTCGGATACTTACGAGCCAAACGGGAGTCGACAGATTTTTGACTTATAAATAGCCATGCCGGGTAACCCTTTTCCTCAAGATTTTGAGCCAAAGCGATTCCGGGTGTCAAATGCCCACCTGTACCTCCACAAGCAATTACAATATTTCTCATATCTCCTTAATCTCTCTTGGCTTAAGCAAACCAGGATTGTCCCATTTTCTAAAAACATTCACGATAATACCTAAAAACACGAATGTAACCATAAGGTTCGAACCACCATAACTTATAAAGGGTAAAGACATTCCCTTTGTTGGCATTGAACCTGTTACCACACCCATATTTATAATAGCCTGAAGACAAACAAACAGAAGTGCGCCCATTGCGAGAAGATATTCGTAGAGTCTGGGGGCTTGTCTAAGTTTCCAACCCACTAATAAAAAAAGAAAAAGAAAGCACAGGAGAATAGCCATAGTACATATTAGACCAAGCTCTTCGCCGATTACCGGAAAAATAAAATCGGTATGAGCTTCTGGTAAAAAATGCATTTGTTGACGACCCATTCCAAGACCAACTCCCTGAATACCTCCAACTCCAAATGCGAGCATGCCCTGCCAAAGTTGGTATGCACTATCATTCGCATTTGCTTCGACATCAAGAAATGATGTAACCCGGCGGATTCGTACTGGGTCAAAATAAACTAAAATAGAAAATGCAAGAATTGCCAGACCCCCAACTGGCAACAACCATTTCAAGCTTACTCCTGACTGAAACATTAATGTAGCACCAACAGCTCCGCATAAAAAACAAGTGCCAAAATCAGGTTGCAAAATTATTAAACCACAAATCATTCCAATAATCGCAGAAGGAAAGAGGAAACCTCTAATGAAAGACTTTATCTCTCTTTGATTGTCAGAAAAAAAGGAAGCTAGCCCCAAAACCAAACCAATTTTAGCGAATTCAGAAGGTTGAACACGCAATGGACCAATACCAATCCACCGTTGTGCACCATTTACTTTTACTCCTATTCCGGGAACCAATGTGAGGGCAAGAGCTAATAAGCAAAACCCAAAAACCCACCATGTTTTATTTTTAAGCCAATTTAAATCTACGAAAGCAACATATAGAAAAATAAATACTGATAATCCAATCCAAATTATTTGTTTGATTAAGAGAGAATGTGCATCCTTTGTCACACCAGCACTGAAAAGCATGACAAGGCCAAGCATAGTAAGCCCCATGGCAACAGCGATCATGTATACGGTTACCCAGTTGGTTTGCTTGCCAAAATTGTTACTTAATACTCCCTCAGACACTCCATCCTTTCACATTTCACACCTTCCTTTAATTATCAGATGACTTATTCTGGCACATCAATTACTGGTTTTTCCTCAACCTCACCTTGAAAGAAGTTCTGCAAACTTGATTCCGCATCATCTGCAGGAACCACTTCTGCATCATTCACATTATTCGATTCTAATGGCGATACTGTTGGACTTGTTGATGATACCACTAAATTCTGACCAATTTTTATTTTACCCGCATCTTGAATGTTATTCCACTCCATGACTTGCTTAACAGTAGTCCCGTATAAAGATGCGATCCGGGTCAGGTTTTCACCTCTTTTTACTATGTGTGTAGTAGCTCCGTCCGGTATAACATTTGAAACTCCTAGACCTGAAGAAGGAATGCTGCCTTCTGGTAGCACCAAAACCTGACCTGGGCGAATGATTGAATTCGAGTTCATGCCATTTATTGTTATGAGTGCCTGCAAAGAAACACCATTTTTTCTAGCTATTCTAGAAAGGTTATCTCCAGATACTACCGTATATGACGAACCACCAGCAATAACAGTTGGAGATAAAGATACGGAGGGAGCGACTTGAGAAGCAGAGGAATCCCTTTTGGGAAGCATAATCTCCTGATTGATGTTCAATCGTGAATTCTTGTTCAAACTGGGATTTACATCTAGTAATGCTTGAAGAGTCAGATTATTTCTTTTGGCTATTCCCCACAAGGTATCTCCATTCACGATTTTATAAATTTTTAAATCAGTAGGTTTTAAGTTTATAGAACCAGGCTCATTGATTGGCTCTACGATAGGTGTCGGAAGGGGTGCCGGAACAATTGGGTCGTTATTCCCCGGAACAAAGAGTTCTCCAGCAACCGGACGGGTGGGATCTTTAAGCTCAGGCANTGGCTTCTTTTCATTCTGGTTAGGGCTNTTCGGTTCATCCAAACCTTCATTGAATGCACTTGTGTTTTCTTCCGTGCTTTTGGGAGTTTCAACTGGTTGTTTTTTATCCGCAGTCTGACAACTGGGCTGAAACATAACCAGTAGAATTACTCCTACATGCAATGATAAAACAATTCCAAATATTTTTGTGAGTTTCATGTTTTTTTTCCTTACTGTTTATAAAAGTTTAACTGCCTTCTAACTGCCTAGATGTTGTAGATAACATCTTCAAATTTAAAACATACTTAATGAATGAATTACCACGATGAATGTAATCATCAAACAAATCAAAACTGGCAAATCCTGGACTAAATAAAATATTCGTTTTTTTAACCACATTTTCATGTGCATATACAACAGCTTGTTCCAATGATTTGCACAGAATTCCTGTTGAACCAGAATCCTTTAAAAGTTGATAAAGTTGACCACCTGTTTCACCAAATAAAAACGCTTTCTTTATTAGTGGTTTTAAGTTCTTTACAAACTCAACAATATTGCCTCCCTTGTCTCGTCCTCCTCCAATCCAAAATAGATTACCTTTAAAATTCTTACAGGCAGCTAGAGCTGAAGAAAAATTTGTCGATTTTGAATCATTCCAAAATCGAGATTCCCCAACTGTTTTTACAAAATGAAGACGATGCCCCTCTGGAATGTAGGATTGAACTGCTCGATTGAATGCTTGGTCATTAAAGCCCATTTCCTTGCTAAATTGATAACCAAGAGATAAATTTTCCTGCTGTGGATAACTTCGCATGAAATGATAATCAGGCAAACCCCAATTTTTTTCATCTCTAGAAACAATATTATGATCACTTAAATTAAGACCCAAAATTTTTGCATGCCTGCTTACTGATTGCCCCAAAAAACATTTATCATTTTTTACAAAATTGAGCATTTTTGCTTTGGAATAAAAATATTTTTCTAAATTTCCATGATAATCTATATGGTCCTGATCAAAATTCGTCCAAAGTAGACTATCTGCCATCAAATCGTTTGTATCAGCAGACTGAAAAGAACTCATTTCAAGAAACACTCTTTTCCCTTTGTCCATTCCTTTAGCAACCAAGTCACAAAATGAAACCCCCACATTACCGGCTGATATGGCTTTCTTTTGATTACAATTCCACAAATGAGTGAGAAAAGTGGTTAATGATGTTTTTCCATTGGTTCCAGTAATAATTGTTACATCGGAATCAGAAAAAGCAGAGGCTAGTTCTATTTCAGAAATGATTTTTTTTCCAACATTCAGTGCTATTTTTCTCCAAGGATGATCCAATGCAAAGCCAGGACTACAAATAACAAACGAACATGCACGTGCCTCCTCTTTCGTGAAGGCACGGCCTTGCTCGTTATATGTATAAGATTCCCATCCTAATTGCTTCAACAGAGAGCAAGCTCCCTTTCCGCTAATACCCGCGCCCAGTACCGCAACATAATTTTGTCGCATATTTTCCCAATTTTTTAACCATCCTCTCATGCTACCTTAACTTCAGAGTGGCTAAACCTATAATCGCAAATAAGAGAGATAAAATCCAAAAGCGAATAACAACTTTTGTTTCTTTCCATCCCTTTAACTCGAAATGGTGATGAATCGGAGACATTAAAAAAATTCTTTTTCCCCGACTCTTGAAGGAAGCTACCTGTAAAATTACAGAACCCGCCTCCATAACAAAAATTCCTCCAACAATAACCAAGGTTAATGGTTGATGAATCATTAAGGCTATTATGCCCACTAACCCTCCTATCGCTAGGGACCCGGTATCTCCCATAAAAATCTCGGCTGGATGTGCATTGTACCATAAGAATGCTAAACTTCCTCCAAGCAATGCTGCACATACTACAGTTAATTCGCCAGTCCCAGGAATCCAGCTTATTTTGAGATACTCGGAAATTACAAAATTTCCAGACGCGTATGACATAATTCCATAAGTTAGGGCTACTGTAACAGTGCACCCAATTGCCAACCCGTCTAATCCATCTGTTAAATTTATCGCATTGCTTGATCCAGTTAGAGTTAACAGAAATAATCCAACTACTAGAACAAGAGGCATAGATAAAATAAGAACATCTGAATAAAAAGGCACCCATAATTCCATCATTTTCTCTGTACTTCCAACTGCTCTTCCATGAACACCAGTTAAGGTGTCTCCGAGTGGACCAAGAAGTAAAAAGAGTGCCAATCCGGTTGCAATTAGTTGACCAATTAATTTGTATCTCCCTGCTAAACCTTTGCTGTTCTTCTTTGAAATTTTTAGGAAATCGTCCAAAAATCCTACAATGGTAAGAACTCCATAAACAAGCATAGCAGTAATCACATATATATTTGGATCTGCCCACAATAATGTGGAAAATATTACCGAGCCAAAAATTAGCAAACCACCCATTGTAGGTGTTTTTGCCTTGCCTTCGTGAAGATTGGCTAGTTCCCCTACTTCGTCCCTGTCCCTGAAAGCTTGTTTTGCTCCAAAATCCCTTAAAAGGGTGATTAATTTTGGCCCAAGAAAAAAGCCAAAAAGTAATGCGGTTATACCAGCGAGAATTGCCCGCACTGAGATAAATTGAAACAATCTGAGAGGACCAAAAAATTCTTCTCCCAGTTGAAGATAACTCAGCATTCCGTTTCATTCTCCAATTCATTATCAATCGCCCAACCAGGAAGTAATTTTTCCAATTTGTAAGATCTGCTTCCCTTAAAAAGAATTGCTCCTTCAAAATCTTCAACAATTGAAATCGCATCTTCCATTTCTCCAAGAACAACAATTTGATTATCGCGGCAACCCGTAGTTGTTAAACCCTCCGCAAACCAAGCTGCTTTCTCGCCGATCAGTATAACCAAATCATTTTCACCAATCAAAATTTCAGAACCTAAATCAACATGAAATTTTTTTTCATCTGAACCAAGTTCCTCCATTCCGGCTAATACAAAAAGTTTTTTCCGATCTTGAAACTGACCTGTAAAATATTTGATCGAGTCGAGCATGGAGGAAGGATTTGCGTTGTAACAATCCAAAAAATAGGATCGCCCTCGGCCATGGAAGCACTTTCCTCGCAAGGCCGAGGGACGAAATAGGGGTAGGCGTTCAGAAATTTCTTGGACTGAAACTCCCAACTCACAGGCAGCAAGCACTGCCAGTGCGGCATTCCTTATCATTCCATCTGACATTTCGGGAATTGATAAAGAAAAAGAAGAGGACCCGCATCGCCAAAGCCTCAGCTGACACGGGCCCTCATTCTTGTTTGTTTCAGTCCAAATGGAGTAAAATGCTTCGTTCGGACCTGGATCTGATTTAGGCTTACCTTCACGCAAAACAACAACGCCTTTTCCGCTATCATAACAAGTTTGAAATTTTTCATATTTCAAACAGTCTTCGGGGAAAATCACAGTTTCGGTTTTATTTGATGTGAGAAATAAATCTGCTTTTTCAGATGCAATATTCTCAACCGTACCTAAACCCTCTAGATGAGAAGGTCCAATCATTGTAACAATCACTAGATTTGGTGATATCGTGTTTGCCAACTTTGACATTTCGCCAAGCTGGTTGATCCCTGCCTCAACAACAGCAAACCTATGTTTACTACCGTCAAAAGTTAATAATGTAAGAGGTACACCTAAGTGATTATTAAGATTCCCCTTGGTTTTTATGGTATTCTTTTCACCTAAAAGTAAGCCTAAGATATCTTTAGTTGATGTTTTTCCACAACTACCTGTAACTCCGACTACTTTTCCGTGAAAAGAAGTTCTATGGACATGAGCTATTTTGTGAAAAGCATCAAGGGTATCTGAAACAACCAACTGTGGAATTGAAACATCACTCTTATATTCCTCAACCAAAGCACCATAGGCTCCATTTCTCTCAGCACTTGAAATAAAATCATGCCCATTTCTGTCAGCTTTTACAGCGACAAATAAATCACCAGACTGAACCATTCTAGAATCAATTGAAAACCCATAAATTGAATTATTCGGTTTTCGTTTCCAAATTCCACCGCTCCATTCTGCAAGATGATCTGCCTTAAAAATCGACATTACATAGATAAATGTTTTGCTGACAAAAGTTCGCTCGCAACAGTTCGATCATCAAATGGAATAGCAGTGTATTGAACCTCTTGAAATCCTTCATGCCCCTTACCTGCAATAAGAACGCAATCATCATGAGATGCACTATCTAAAGCTAAACTAATTGCCCTTCGCCTGTCCTCGACAAAATGAATCTTTGACTTTTTCGATAATCCTTTTTTCATATCATTAAAGATATTATCCTGTGGCTCAGTACGGGGATTATCAGATGTTGCCCAAACATTATCAGCACCAGCACATGCTACCTTGGTCATTTCTAATCTTTTTCCCTTATCACGATCACCACCACATCCAAAGACAAGATGCAATTTCCCCGATGTACATTCTCTCAACATACTCAGAGCATTTCTTAATGCGTCTGGAGTGTGAGCATAGTCAACCACCACTTTATAATTTTGCCCTTTATCAACCGTTTCCATTCTGCCGTCCACTCCCGGAAAAGAGCTTATTTTATGAATTATTTTTGAAACATTTAAACTCAGAGCATGAACAATGGCATAGGATGCAAGTAAGTTCATTACATTGTACCTTCCAAGCAATGGACTTGATACTACAGTTGAGCCAAAAGGGCCATCGAGGATAAATTCAGCTCCTGATGAAGATAACAAAATATTCCGCGCTCTAAAATCACTATTCTGATCCTCACCAAACGTTAAAACATGAACCTGCGGAGGAAGCTCTTCCATTAATCTTTTTCCAAAAGGGCAATCAACATTTATGACTGCTACCTTTGGAAGTTTTCCATTCTCTCCATTGAAAATTTTTCTTTTTTCACAGTAATAACTTTCCATGTTTTGATGGTAGTCAAGATGATCTCTAGTGAGATTTAGAAAAACAGCGACTTCCAAATCCAAACCATGAACTCTGCTCTGATGAATTCCATGCGAGCTTACTTCCATCACTGCTTCTGAACAACCAGCGACCAACATACTCTTTAACAAGGGATATATATCCGAAGCCTCCGGTGTTGTTTTAAAAGAAGGTATTTCTCGGTCTCCTAAATGATACCTTACCGTACCTATTAAACCAACTGGTCTGCCTGGTCTCTCTAGCAAATGCCTAGCTAGAGTGGTAACCGTAGTTTTACCATTTGTTCCAGTAACGCCTACCAGATTCAGCCCCCTATCCGGAGAGTCATAATATTTTTTTGCGAATTTTGCTAATGCCAGTCTGGGATTTTCTGATTTTATAGCAGTTATACCCATTGGTAATTCATCATCAATATTTTTTGAAATAATTGTTTTTGCACCTCGATGAATTGCTTCATCAACAAAATCATGACCGTCATTCCTAAGTCCTTGAATCGCAAAAAATGCAGAACCTGGTGTTACTCTTCTGCTATCTGTTATCAAATCGGTTACTTTTGTATTTAAACTCCCCTGAACAACAGGGTTTTCTCGGCTAGAAAGATCTTTTAAAGAGTATTCCTTTTTTAACCGATTTTGCATTTCTGATAGTGATTGATGATTGTGTTTCTTTTTCATCTGCATTTTGAAGTTAATACGCCGAAGATTCTTGTTTAAAATTAACCGCAATTTTTCTGCCTTCTTTTTTTGGCTCTATACCTAGGTATCCAATTATTTGTTTCGCAATATTTTGAAATGCTGGGGCTGCAACTGTACCACCGTATCCCAGCAATCCATTCTTCATTTTTGCCTCGTCAACAACTACAGTGATAACAATCTTAGGTTTTTCTGCTGGAAAAAACCCAACGAATGACCCCACATGATGATTCCTTGAATATTTTCCATCTATAATTTTTTGAGTAGTTCCTGTTTTGCCAGCAACATCAAAACCTTCTATTCTAGCCTTTCTGGCAGTACCTTCATTTGAAACTACACTCACCAACATATTTGTTAAAGTTTTGGCCACTCCATGACCCATGACTTTTCTCACTGGTGTTGGATAAAACGGTGTGACCGTTTTTCCATTTCTATCAAAAATCCGATTTATAAATTTTGGCTTCATAAGGATACCGTCATTAGCAATTACAGACATTGCTGCATGCACCTGCATTGGAGTTGTACTAACTGCGTGCCCCATAGGTAAACGAGTGATAGTTAAACCATCCCAATTCTTGGGATGATGAAGCGTCCCTCTCCTTTCCCCTCCAATACCAAAACCTGTCTTCTGACCAAACCCAAAAGATCTGCAGTATTCATATAATCTTTTACTACCAAGCATTATCCCTAATTGAGCAGCACCCCGATTACTTGACTTTTGTACAACCTTACTAACACTAATTTTGCCCAATGGATTATGGTCCCCAGGCAATCTATATCTTTTTGAACCTTTTTGCATCACACCAACAGAACAATCTATTATGTCCTTTTCATCAACAAGCCCTTCGTTCATACAACCGGCTACTGCGACAATTTTAAAAGTTGAACCAGGTTCATAAACATCTGACAGGGCCCGATTTCGCTGAGTTTCAAGTTCAGACTTATTAAAGTAATTTGGATCAAAATCTGGTGCATTTGCCAAAGCTAGTATAGAACCTGTTGCTACCTCGCTCACAATCACACTGGCACTTATTGGATTGTAATCCTCTACAATTCTAACCAATTCTTTCTCAACCATATTTTGTATCATCCAATCAATAGTGAGCTCAACATTCAGTCCATCCCTTGGAAGAACCTCAACCGTTCGATACTGCGGCATTTCTCTTCTCCTGCCGTCTTTCTCACTTTCCTTCCATCCATCCTGTCCCTTAAGATAATAATCGGCAAACCGCTCAGCACCCATTGTGGCGACACCTTCTTTATTTACATATCCTAATATGTGCGATGCTAAAGAATTTCCAGGATAGAGTCTTGAATGCTTATAATTCCCGTAGATACCTTTAAAATTTAAACTTTTTATTTTTTGATAAGTATCTTCATCGACTTCTTCTTTTAACTTCACCCATCTCACTTTACTCACACTTTTATTTGGCTCGTTTGTTACCCTTACTTTTTTCTCTACTGCTTCGTAAATTACTCTCGGTTCTATTTTTAGTAATTCAGCAAGTGTTCCTACCTTGCTAAGATCTTCTGCAATTACTGAATGTGGATCTAAACCCACATTAACTACGGAGCGAGTAGTTGCTAATAAATTTCCTTTTCGATCAACAATATCTCCTCTTCTAGCCTTTATTTTAAAAACATTTTTCCTTGCACCATCCGCAAATTCTGAAAAGTCGTTTGACCTAAAGACCTGGAGGTAGACTAACCTGCCACCTAAAGAGCAAAAAGTAATAGAGACAGCAAAAAAAACGAGATAGAAGCGATAAGGAGAAATAAAAATGCTTTTCATTTTACCGAGTCCCGGCAAACTCTCCCTGTTGTCTGTACCCAAATTGAGTCTCGCTACCTACTCTTTTGAGCAAGTCAGACTCTGAGACATAGTAAGTCTTACTCGCCGAGGGCATAATTAGCCTATCTTTAACCATCACGGCAAGATTTGACGGGCGTAAAGATTTAGATTTTTGTCCCCTTAACTCATAAACTTCACGGCTAACTATTTCCATTTCACCTTCGAGTTTTCCGCAGTTTTTTGCTACTTCTGATATCTCCATCCTTAGCCAAACTATAGACAATGCTCCCCCACCAAATAAGACCAATATAATCGAGCCAAAAACCAACATTATTCTATTATAATTCCTTAAGCTCTTCATCTTACAATCCGGGTTCACTTAATTTTCGCAGCACACGCATCCGTGCAGATCTACTCCTTGGATTTTCCAACACTTCATCCTTAGATGGAGTAATAATTTTAGTATTTAGCATTTCGGCTAATGCAGTTCTTTCATGTAATTGACTGTTATCAAATTTATGCTCAGGCCGCCCAGCCATTTTCCTCATGAACCTCTTCACCATTCTATCCTCCAATGAATGAAATGAAATTATTGCCAGAACGCCACCTTTCTTAAGTGAACGAAATGCCTTAGGAAGAGTAATTGCCAACGCTTCCATCTCACCATTAATTGCTATTCGGATACCTTGAAAAGTTTTAGTGGCTGGATGAATTCTTTGATTTCTGCGAAATCCACCAACTGCTGCAGCAACTAATTCAGCTGCACTCATAGTCCTTTGCAAAACCCCGGTTCCCCTTGCAGAAAGTATAGCATTAACAACTCTATTCCATTTTCTTTCTTCACCATACTCACGAACTGCCCTAATCAAGCTATCTTTTGAAGCAGTTTCCAGAAATTCTGCTGCACTAATCCCGACTCGAGGATCCAAGCGCATATCAATAGGAGCATCCAATCTAAACGAAAAACCCTTCAATGGTTCCATCAACTGGAAGGACGAAATACCCAAATCCATGATTATTCCGTCAAAATCACTAGGAGAGGTCACCTCATCCATTCTCTGGAAGCTCAAATCATGAAAGGTAAAACGATTGCCAAATTCTGCCTCGGTAGACTTTGCTCGCTCCCGGGCATCTGGGTCACAATCAAAAGAAATTATCTCAGTACTATCCGATGAACTCAAAATAGCATTCGTATGACCACCTCCCCCGTAAGTTAAATCAGCATACCTTCCTCCGTTGCCAGGCTTAAGAAAACTTAAGCTTTCTTCCAAAAGAACTGGAACATGCCTCACCATCGAAGGAGAACACACAAATTCAACAGCACCACAATACATTCGAAAAACCCCGGATTCGCCTATTTCCGATCAATGAATAATTCAATTCCTTGACACCCCCAAGAGAAACGCGAGGAAGCTGGGGCAAAAAAGCACAATCTCCCTTTATGCGAACAACCACCCTAAAAGTTGCACGCAGAATGTACTTCATATTCATAACCCCAACTCCCTCATCGCATCAAAAATATTTCTTTCATCTGTTGCCTCCCTCTTTGAATATCGATCCTCAGACCAGATCGCGAAAGCAGAGAAGTTCCCAACTAATACAGCCTTACCAGAAATGGAAGCATGCTCTAATAACTTATCATTTAGATTTATTCTGCCTTGTTTATCACAACCAAAAGAGTGTGCCTTAGAAAAAAGCTCCATAAGAAGAGATTGAGCCCTTGCATCACTCAAACTGGCACCCGCAACTTTTTCTTCTAATCTAGCGACCATCTTTGGTGGATAAACAGTAATGTAACCTCCTGGATTAGGAAGAGCCAAGTAGGTGTTATCTCCACCTGGAATTCTCCATTTTGAAGGGATAGTAACCCTGCCCTTCGCATCAAGAGCATGCACAAACTCTCCAACAAAATAGGTAGTATTATCCTCCCCCATTCCCGAACCAATATTTATCCAATAAATTCCATTTCTACCCACTTTTTGCCATTTTGCCCCACCAAGGTCAAGTTTTTTTTAAAAAATTTAAAAAGATCTTTTCGATTTCGATTCACTTTGAATCTATTTTACCCTAGCACCATTAAAATAATGCTAATCCAACCGTGAAAAAAAAGATAAAGATTCGAGCCGACGAATTAGTCCTGAAATTAGGACTTTGTGAAAGTAGAACACAAGCTCAAGCTTGTATTCTTGCTGGTAAAGTAAAACTGGGAACTGAAAAAATTAACAAATCCGGACGCCTGCTTTCTCATGATAGTCTACTTACATTGGAAACCCCACCCAAGTATGTCGGAAGAGGTGGTCTCAAATTGGAAAGTTTTTTTAAGTCCCATCCGTTAACCATAAAAGAATCTAACATTTTAGACTTGGGTGCCTCAACCGGTGGTTTTACTGATTATTTATTACAGAAAGGAGCATCTCAAGCAACCTGCGTTGATGTTGGCCATGGACAGTTACATTATAAGTTAAGAATTGATAAAAGAGTAATTAACATAGAAAAAACAAATCTAAGAAATTTGGAAAAAAATTCGCTTAGCCGTTTTCCATTCTCAATCGTGGTAATGGACCTATCTTTCATATCCTTAAAGAAGGTTCTTGAAAAAGCATGGAGTTTCACCTCGGAAGAGGGATTTTTAATCGCCCTGGTTAAACCACAGTTCGAATGTAAAAAAAATGAAGCTGATCGAGGTAAAGGAGTAATAAGAGATTNTGCAATCAGGGAAAGAGTCTTGAATGAAATTATAATTTACGCGGAAGANAACCTTCCCCGCTCGGAATTATTTGCAAAGACCGAATCTAGCCCCCCTGGAAACGATGGAAATGTAGAATTCTTCTTAGGTTGGCAAAAGAAGTCTCAATCTTCGCTGTTCTCTGCTAATTCCTGATTTATCAAGGTCTCTAAAATCAAATCCCTATTCTTATCTGCTCTGGCATTCTCGAGATCTTGCACCCTTGTCAAGATTTCAGTTTTTTCAGCCTCTCTTTTCTTGACAGAATAAACTCCTTTTAGCCTTACAAAAACAACTGATTGATCCGTGCGCTCGAGCTCACTCCACCCTGCTCCAACTTCCAAGTTTTGGCAAGCATCAGAAAGTTGAATAGCAAAAGATCGGTCTTTATTTAATTTATCCTGTTCATCCCTGATATTTTCAATCAGCAAATCCAATTCATTCTTTCGCTTTAATTGATCACTTGTTGCATTATCTTCTCTTTCCAGAGAAGTAATTTGATTTCTTTCTTCTTCCATTTTGTTCAGACGGTTCCGTAAGCGTTGGTTTTTACCTCCATAAAATTGTTGAAGTTGATCACTTCCTTTTCCGTCAATAGATAGATAATCGCCAGACTCAAAAAGAGTTTGATTGTTCTCATCTGCTTCCAGTCCACTAAAAACTTGATCGGATTTTTGATTAAATGTGTCCAACTTTCTTTTTTCGAGAAAACCTTTGAAAAGAGCAGAAAAGGATGTGATGTCATATTGCCCGGCTTTCTCTTCCACTTTTCTATCCAATAGAAAAACGGCAAAACCGTCACGTACGGTCCTAATGGATCTTGTAAAAAACAAAACTTCATTAAGGTTTGCCACTTCTTCCAGAGGCTCTCGGTTACCTCTTCTTTCACTTTCCCGCCTCTCAATACCAAGAATTGCAGCTTGGACACCCATATCTCGATCAGCAAATGAAATAGGTTTTTTATCACCCCCACTTTTAGAAATTAAATCTTTAATTTCTTCTGAGTTTCTTCTATTTGGGTAAGTTGAATACTTTGCCTTTAGCTTATCTCTTAGAGAATTTAAATCATCAAGAAACTTAAGAGATGTTTCTCGGGCTAGTTCTTTGGCATCTCTCTCTGCGTCCACTCTATCTTCTTCAATAATTCTGAGCCGGATTTCTTCTTTTACATCTTCAAATCGTACATCCTTATTATCGGTTTTATTGAGGTCGTCATTAAGCGACTCTATCAAATTTAAACCTTCAATCGTTTTATTGGTATCATTCTCTCCCACCGGTCCCTTTTCACCATCCAAAGATTCATCTGGCGATGGAACTTCGGGAAGACTTTCGAACTGATCGCGATTCTGTTCAAAATATGATTTCATTCTGGATTCACTGGGTTCAGGAGCCAAAGTTAGAAACTTATTAGTGGGAAAACTTATCATTGTTGCAAAAGTTCTGGCAGGCTCAATATATTCAGGGTCGTTTTTGTGCAAATCATGAAAACTCTTTAATTTTTCCTTGAATTCATTAGTTGCGATTATTGATTCACCTTTAATGGAAAGCTTTGGATGTGCACTTGGTAAGTTATTCAGATCAGGTATTAAATTTAATTTGTCAGTTCCAACTTTCTTAAGTTCAAAATCGAAATCATTACAAATATCCACAAATCGTTTAATGGTTTCTTTCAAAGTCGGTCCGACAACGACAGAGCTTGCTGAAGAATTATTTTCGGATTTTTCTTCTACAAAATTAATACTTTTTCTAGTAGAACCGTATTCAATTTCAACAATATCATTAGCTCCGGGCTGGTTCTTAAAAACAATGGAAAATAACTCAGGAACAGTCATATTCAAATCATCTGAATTCAATGAAAGAATGTCTGCATTCCATGCAAATTGATTGCTAAACAAATCTAATTCACCTTCTTTTTCCAAAGTAAAGGCCCCATCAGAATAAATTTGATCTACTTGATTCGCCCTAAAGTGTGTATACAAAGCTGATTCAACAAATGGGATTCTAACGCCTTGCCTAGCAGCAACAAATTGGAGTATCCTTGTACGATTCTCATCGCTGTTAAATAAAATTGGATCCAATTCGCGAACATAATCATTGAAACCATCATTAATTCCCTGGTGGTTGTCATTTTCACTAAGGTAGCCCCATTGATTTGCCTGGGACAGCATAACCAAGAGTGCTTTGATCGTAGCCTGGGAAAAAACTGGCTCGTAAAAACCGGAACGGGCGATTTCACGAACTTTAAAATTTTTGGGCAAATTTGGCCATGATTGAATAAAACTAAATAGTCTTTGAATCTCTCCCTGATCCATATTTTCCCTACCAGCTTGAAATGCAGCCTGCAAACGACCTTGGAGAGATTCTGAAAACAACTTATCTGCATTTTCTATACTTTCCTCCAATGGGGGAATAACTGCACCAAAATCCGATGCAACACGGTTTTGATAATTTAGAACCCTCATTTGCTCTGGATCATTCAAATCTATTCCATAAAATTCTTTTTTTTCCCGATTTGGGTCAGGTAATAGATCAAAAACTGAAGCACCCTGTGCCAGGTAGAGCACAAAAGCAACTACGACCACAATTAGTAGAAGAACAAAGACAAACTTACCTCTTGAGGAAATAAAATTTTGTAATGCAGTAATCATAAGGAATTTAAATTAGTGAAAAGGGTCGATCATGAACATGAGATAAAATACGTCAAACTTTTGGCAAAAAGGATTTGGTGAGTTCTATAACGGTTTTAAAATTGGACGATCAGAAAAAACCAAAGAACTCATCCAGCTTTGCCGCCTCGTTCCGTCTTCATTTAAAAAAGGTCGAATAATTAACATTTTCTGCAATTCCAGGTTTTGCTGACTTTCATCATTCCATTTAAGAAAATATTTGTATGTCTCGTCTGTGGCACCTTCCATGTTTTCAGATGGATTATTTAATTTTACTTCCACTGATATTTGGTCACCTGCCCATTTCCACTTACCAGAATAATCCCCGCTTTCTCCCTGTCCATCAAGTTGAACCATATTATCGTCAAAAAAATTTATCCTAAAGGGATAAGATGCCTTTCGCGACTTACCAATATTACGCATCAAGAGTATCGGATTCCCTTGATCATCCAACAATCCTTCCTCGGTTTGAAAAGTAAATCGAGCACCCGTCTTAATTAGATAATATTCAGATGGATTTTTTTCATCATCAAAAAATATGCTTCTGTATCCATCTTCGACTTTCCACTTTCCAGTTCTGACAACCTTTTCCATTTTTGGATGGATAAAAGTAAGCTCAGATAAAAATCCTTCAGGTACTTGCCGAAGAACCACTTCTATCTTACATTGATTTCCTTGGTTGTTTACATTCGCCTCAAAGACTTCATAAATCCAATCTTTTATCTCGCCGGAATAAATACCATCTGGATCGCGTTGACCACATGAGCAAAGGATAAGAATCGATGTTATAAATTGGAAAACAATGACCCCTTTTGATCTCATAAATATAATATCATAAACGAGGTTATTATTAGGTTATTTTTTCTTTATTCAACCATTTCGTTAGTTGACACTAACTTTTTTAATTCCTGATGGTAGATAAAACTTGCCAGTAAAAAGCCGATAGCAAAAAAAAGAGACCAACGAATACCGTCCTCCTCGTTTTTATTAAAAACAAGGTCTGACTTTACGATTTCACCGGCACTAGATTTAAATCTTCCCTCTGGGTAAAGACGAGGCAACCCATCTGACCGAGAGCCTGGAATGTAAATATTTTTGGAATCTTTTCTTTTAATTAAGTAAAAGGCATCCGACCCCCTGTCATATTTTAGAAAATCCTCCCATATAAAATAATCCTCATCAGAGGTTTTTCCTTCACCAATAAACTGCCACAATTTTTTACCACTTTCTTGCTCCCTACTTTTTTTGAAGCGTTTAAACTTTAGTTTGTATAAACCATTTTCTTTTGTCCAGTTGCCAACCACATCCTGACCTCCATCACCCTCCTCGTCGTAGTTCGCAGGCACAATTCCCCACGCCTGCCCAGTAAATATACCGGCCGCCAGTTGATAACTATCTGATAATCCTTTTAAGGAATATTCGCTCCAAGGAGTTGGTAAGAAAAATAAATAAATCGAATAGATAAGGTAAAACGAAAGAATAATACTCCCTACCAGGAATGTCATTCCACGTCGCATCCTTAATGACAATATTTTTTCATTTAATTTAAATTTTTGCTCTCTTCCCAAACGCAATTGTTCAAGGTCTACCTGATTTTTCTCGGATTCATCTTCAATTTTCACCCCAAATCTAGAAATATCACCCACCCCAGGCAATGCTTCCATTGAGTGTGCACATGAACTAAATCTAGATTCACTATCTTGAGAAGTTGCTCTTGAAATCCAAGTTTCCCATTCCTCCCATGAATATTTAGCCCCGGTATGTAATTTCGATTGCTCAATTATCCACTTCACAATTTTACCAGCGGCATACAGGTCCCAGTTTTCCTCTGGCATCATTTGATTATCTACTCCCTTTGGTCGAAAATTTTCACTCTCCTGAAGAGAAGACTGAGCATCCGAATTGATGACAAAAACTTCTTTTTTTTCCTCTTCAGACAAACCATGTGGAGTGAACAGATTCAACCGATAAGCACCGAATTCTGTAATAAAACAATCCCATTTATTTTGATCATTTTTCTTTACCAAAATATTAGTTGGTTTTAGATTACCATGGCATACTCCGGACAAATGAGCTTTGTACAAACCCTGATGAAATGTAATCATCAAATTAAGCAATTGTTCCGGATTTATTTCTTCAGATTTTAATCTACATAAATCATCTAAGCTTCTTAATTGTCTGATCTCCACTCGAGAATGTTCGTCCTCTATGATCTCAATTTCGCACTCTTCACCATCCAGCCATGGATAACGAATCCAGTGCTTCCACTTGGTTACCCCTGAATTTTCAATCGGCCAAATACCTATACCTTCCAATTGTTCTATTGCTTGTGTTTCTTGTAAAAAATAGTCCCCAAACCCTTTTCTTTCTGTAACATCTCTTGTAATCAATTTAATATAGAACTCTTCCCCTTTGATCGAATTTTCGGTTCCTGTGCAATGATAACTCTGACCGCAAGAGCCCTCACTCAACCAATTTATAATTCGTGTCGATCCTATACGGGTTCCTGAAGAAAGCATAGTGAAATATTTTGCTATTCCATTCTAATTCATCCCCATTTTAATTTGTTCCGAAGAACTCGAAAATGAGAATGGTCGGCCAACTCCATAAGACTGAATTTTTCATTTGCCAAAGAAACGCAAACTGGAAAATCTTGCATCTCACTAAAAGCGGGTTGACCGTCGGCAGATACAAGAGGCTGATCATTGCTTTCAATAGGAGAAATTTTTAATAATACCCCACTTGGAAAAACCATACTTCTGCTTGTTAGCGAGTGAGCAGAAATCGGAGTCATTAATACGACCTGTGCATCCGGATGAACAATAGGCCCTCCCGCAGCAAGGTTGTAAGCAGTAGAACCAGTTGGGGTCGAGAAAACAATACCGTCGCACGCGTAATCTGCCACATGTTCCTCATTAAGATGTACTGAAAATCTTGCCAACCTACTGTTTGAACCACTTTTTACCACCAAATCGTTAAGAGCAAGATTTGCATCTCCACCTCCTCCCGTGTATTTTATCATACTTCTTTGCTTAATACGGTAATTACCCAAAAAGAGTTCGGGTATCGTACTATGCAGTTCATCAGGAGAGAGTGTCGCTAAAAAGCCTAATTTTCCGTGACGAATTCCAGCAACTGGAACATTATGCTCAACGGATGATTTCATCATGCCTAGCAAGGTTCCATCACCTCCAACAACAAAGCATGCATCCATCTCAGCGAGGAAATCAGATTCGCAAGGAAAAATAGAAGTCTTCTTGAAAGAAACTTCATGCTGCTCTGCAATCGCTTGAATTTCTTCAGCAAGTTGCGCAGCACCCGGTTTAGACGCATTGGCAACTATGGCTATTTTTTTGAGGGGTTTCAAAATCTTTTTATTACAGTTTAGTCAAAAGTGTAACCCTCGGTCAAGTTTCAGAAAACCATTTTAAAACTGAAGAATCAGAATCAATTTTTTGGTTAGATAAGTTCGTACATTCATATGGATAATATTTTCTGAACCATTTCCTCTGCTTAGATACCAATTTTCTAGTCGAGACTCGAATCTGTTTCTCCAATTCTGCTCGATTAAGTTTACCAAGCAAAAAGGAAATAGTTTCCCTGTAACCCACAGCGTGAGCTGCTGGATAGTTCTTTTCTAATCCACAATCAAGTAATTTCTCAACTTCTTCGACCAGTCCATTTTTAATCATTTGACTGGTTCGAATCTTAATTCTCTTTTCTAAATCCTCATTATTTCGCTCCACCCTGGCCATTTTCTTTTTAAAATCGATGAATGGTGGAACCTTTTTTTGGAATTTAGAATTTACTTCAGCAATCGAATTACCAGTCGCAAGACATCTCTCCAAAGATTTTATAACCCGAACTGGGTTTGCTGTGTCAAGTTGACCAAATCCATCAGGGTTATACTTCTCTAATTCCTCAATCAATCCATTCAAACCCTGATCTTTAAAAAGTTTAGATACAAATTTAGTTATTTTATCACTAACAAAAACTTCATCAACAACAGCCGAAAAAAATGACCGCAGATAAAAACCACTTCCACCAACCACTAAAATATTGGATTTTTTCTTTAAAATATTCCTGACAACTTTTCTCGCGTAATCTGAATATTTGGATACATCGAAAACCTGATTAGGTGACACTATGTCGAGTCCGTGATGTCTTACTCTTCTTTGGTCACTAAGAGACGGCTTGGCCGTACCAATATCCATACCTTTATAAAGAGCAACCGAGTCGCAGGATATAATTTCAGCATTATTTTTTTCTGCCCAGTCTAAAGAAATCTCTGTNTTACCCGAGGCGGTTACTCCAGCAATAAAATATAAAGTTTTTGAATCTTCAACCATTCAAAACCGAAGCATTATTGGGCCTANATTAATNGAGGCCCATTGAAAGATTTTTGGCCCGTTCACCTATGGTTTTTACAATTAAGTCAGAATTACCCAAATTTTCTGAAATGCAATTAACTAAAGAACTACCTACCACAACACCGTCGGCAGCCTGCCCCACTTCATTAACTTGTTCAGCATTTGAAATCCCAAAGCCTACAACCACGGGCAAATCTGTATGATTTTTTATCGATGCAACACGATCAACTAAATCATTAGCCAAGTCTTTTCTTTCACCAGTAACACCTTCCCTAGATACATAATAAATAAACCCAGATGAGTTTTCTACAATTGTGGGAATCCTGTTTTCAGGCGTGGTCGGAGCAACAATAAAAATATTTTTCATGCCCAGCTTTCGACTTACCTGAACCAAGTCTTTTCCCTCTTCGGGAGGTAAGTCCAGAGTGAGCAAACCATCCACGCCCGCAGCAAGCGAAGATTCCACATATTTTTCTATTCCCTGCGAAAAGATTAAATTGTAATAAGTGTAGAAAACGATGGGCACTTCTGAAAACTTCCTAATTTCTTGGACAAGTCGGAAGACATCTTCCTGTCGACATCCCGACTCCAATGCTCTTTGAGCAGCAAGCTGATTTGTCAATCCATCTGCAAGTGGATCTGAAAAAGGGACTCCCAATTCAAGTAAATCCACGCCATTTTCAATCAATGTTTTGCAAATTTGCAAAGATGTATCAAAATTCGGGTCACATGCACAAACATATCCAACAAAGGCAGCTCTGTTGTTTTCTTTACAGTTTGAAAAAAGTTTCGCGATTCGATCATTAGTCTCCATAAGTAACAACTATGCTTATTCTAATCTTCGTTCAATTTGGCAAATGAAAAGGGAGCCAAAACCATTTTTGTACTGGTGATCTTATTGTATCGAATATTATATCCTCTTTTTTTCATTGTTCTTTCCCCATACTATTTTAAAAGAATGGTAAAGCGGGGTGGATATGGCAAAAATTTCTTTTACCGCTTTGGTCTCTGGCCATCCTTACCCAAAAAGAAAAACAAAAAAAGAATTTGGATTCAGGCAGTAAGCGTGGGCGAATTATCATCCATACATCCTCTTCTAGAATCTCTTATCAACCAATCAGATATTGAGATTGTACTTTCTGGAACAACAAGCACCGGTTTAAGAATTGCTCAAAAAAAATATTCTGAGCAAATCTTGAAACTTGGATCATTTCCGCTCGATTGGTTTCCTTTCTCATCCCTAGCATGGTCTAAGATACAACCGGATTTAGCAATATGTGTAGACAGTGAATTGTGGCCGGAACACATGAACCAGGCCAAAAAAAGAAGGGTTCCTTTCTATATTGTCAACGGTCGACTTTCAGACCGCTCCTTCAAACGACTTCTATCAATTGGTTCGCTAAGGAAAATTCTAATTCCCGAAAACCTTAATGTTCTAGCTTCATCAAAAAAACAAAGGGATAGGTGGATCAAAGTAGGTGCAAATCCTGAGAATTGTGCATCATTCGGAAACATCAAGATAGACATGGCACCAATAAATGTTCCTGAAGATTCAGAAAAAGCTTTTCTCAAAAAAGAGCTTGGATTTGCAGAATCCTCATTGGTTGTAGCAGGAGTGTCAACTTGGCCGGGTGAAGAAAAGCTCCTTCTTGAATCCTTAACTCAATTGGAAAAAGAACTTCCAGACGCAAGGTTGCTACTAATACCCCGACATGCTGAACGGAGAAGGGATGTTGCGAATCAAATCAAATCATCATCCTTTTCATTCTCCCAAAGAACCAAAACCAGAAATAAGCCCATAAAATGTGAGGTTTATCTAGCTGATACAACAGGTGAACTAATAAAATTAATACGATGTGCAGACATTGCATTTCTAGGCAAAACTTTGCCTCCAAGGCACGAAGGGCAAAATCCTGTAGAACCAGTTTCTACTGGATTACCCATTGTTTTAGGTCCCAGTTGTACAAATTTCGAGGAAATTAGCTCGGAACTTATTGGATGTGGTTCAGCTATTCAGGGACAAACAGAATCAGAAATCAAAAAAATCATTTATGACTTGTCCACGAATGAAGGGTTACGAAAAAAAATGAGCGAAGCCGGCAAAATGTGGCGATTAGAAAAAGGCTCACCCACGCAAAAAACTTTGGAAAAATTAAATAAAGTTCTATTAGACCTGCAGAGCAATTAACTCTTTGACATAACAAAATTTGTAACATCGCTGAGCAAAGGATTGGGCCAAATATGCCAGGATGTCGTTCGACGAACTAAGGAAAAGTGCCCATGAGATTTATAAAGTTTCACATGAGCGTCAGATCCGTTTTTTTTAAGCTTTTCCGCAAATTGAAATGCTTGTTCATTTCGAATAATTGGATCGAAAAAACCATGCATAATGAAAAAGGGAGGGGTTTGCTTAGATAACTCTATCCCCATGGGCATAAATGAATCCGTATCAATACTGGCGGGGAATAGATCTCGATAAAGAAATTCTTTATGCGGTTCAAAATAAAAAGGGCATGCCATTGGAATGACTCCACTTATCCAATCCAAATCACCACCTAGATTTTTTAAGTATCTATCATCCAAGCCAACTAAACTTGC
This sequence comes from Opitutia bacterium, assembly GCA_002694035.1. Lineage (GTDB taxonomy): Bacteria > Verrucomicrobiota > Verrucomicrobiia > Opitutales > Seribacteraceae > Seribacter. The sequence goes on along the minus strand of NZKY01000090.1, from coordinate 13,482 downwards.
ACTGTGCGCTCCTGCCGAATGCCCCATCAAAAATAATTTCTCTGGATTTCCCCCAAAACGATTTATTTTTTCTCTTGCCCACTTGACTGATAGGGCGACATCTTCAGGAAAACTTGGGAATCGGACATTTGGGTAAAGCCGATAATTGATGGTCAAAAAAACAATTCCCTTTTTGGCAAATTGCTTGCCAATTGTTCGGTGATAGTCCTTTTGACCCCATCTCCAACTACCACCATGTATGAATATAATGACGGGAGAAGCATTCAATTTTTCGGAATATACAACATCCAAAACCTGCCTTTCATGTTTTCCATACTTAAGATTAACACATTCCGTAATTTTTGATTTTTCAAATAACCCCTTTTGGGCAAGACAGGGATAAGGAAGTTGAAAAACGAACAAAAACCCTAGCAAAGAAACAAATTTTTGCATAATCAATGGGGCGACAGACCGGATTCGAACCGGCGACCCCTGGTACCACAAACCAGTGCTCTAACCAACTGAGCTACTATCGCCATAATAAAAGTCCTAAGTTAATTATCTTGCAGTTTGCGTCAATTAGAAAGCACCCTTGAAACGAGAACCATTCTTGACCAAAGAATCATTCCAAGTCATGATCCTTCCTTTTATTTATTATGCTAAAAGCAGGAATTGTAGGTCTTCCCAATGTGGGTAAAAGTACATTGTTTAACGCTCTTACTAAAAGTCGAAAAGCAGAAGCAGCTAATTATCCTTTCTGTACCATAGATCCTAATGTTGGTGTCGTTCAAGTTCCCGATAATCGTCTTGCAAAATTAGCCGAAATTGTTGGGACGCAGAACATAATCCCTGCTGCAATTGAAATGGTGGATATCGCAGGGCTTGTGGCTGGAGCTAGCAAAGGCGAAGGTTTGGGAAACAAATTTTTGGCCAATGTTCGTGAAGTTGATGCTATTGTTCATGTTGTTCGTTGTTTTGAAGATGAAGATATTATACACAACATGGGCCGGGTCGATCCGATCAACGATGCAGAAGTCATTCTGACCGAATTAGTTCTTGCTGATGCGGAATCTGTTGCCAGCCAGCTCCAAAAAAATACTAAAAAAGCGAGAGGCAATGATAAAGAAGCTGCAGCAAATGTCGCTATTTTAGAGAAACTGATTCCGCATTTAGACGATGGAAAACCTGCAAATCTTCTAAGTTTGGATGATGAAGATTCAAAAAGGCTAGCAAGCTTTTGTCTTTTGAGCTCAAAGCCCATGCTTTATGCATGTAATGTAAAAGAAGATGAATTAGCATGTGCCTCCGACCACCCACACGCATCAAAATTACAAAGTTGGGCAGCCGAACAACAAGATGCTGGTTCATGCATCATATCAGCCAAAATGGAAGAAGAACTATCTGATCTCGGAGAAGCTGACATTGCAGAATATTTGGAAGCAATCGGAGTGAGTGATTCAGGAGTTTCAACCTTAATTCAATCAAGTTACGAACTTCTTGGCCTTGCCTCTTTTCTAACGGGTGGCGAAAAAGAAGCACGTGCATGGACTTTTAAAAAAGGAATGACTGCACCTCAATGTGCTGGAGTTATTCATACTGACTTTGAAAAATCCTTCATCAAAGCGGAAGTTGTTTCATATGAAGAATTAATTTCCGCTGGGTCTATGCAAGCAGCTAGGGAAGCAGGTAAGCTTAGACTGGAAGGAAAAGATTATCTTTTTGCTGACGGAGATGTAACCCTCTTCAAATGTAACGCGTAAATTCAAAGCACTACGCTTGCTTAAAAAGTAGATTTCCATAAAATGTCTACTTTATCTTTTAGAATATAAATTAAACTTTCGTCTCAATTTTTGCCATACAAACTTATGCCCTGTTCTGATTCAAAGAGTGAGAAATATACATGGTTAAACTTTCTTTTCTCAGGTATTTTCCTATTTTTAAGTGTTTCCTGTTCAGAACAACCAAGTATCAAAACATACACTATCCCAACTGAATATGTGGGACCTGTTGTTAGTTGGAAACTTCCTGAAAATTGGGGCGAAAATCCTGATTTATCTGGTCCCATGGCTGGATCATTTCACATTGTTACTAAAGCTGGTCAAAAGGGCAGAATTGGTGTCATGCCATTTCGTGAGAATGTTTCAACAGTCGATGTTGCTAATATGTTTAGCCGGGAGATGGGGCTGCCATCTTTTGATAAAGATTCGATAAAATCCGTCATTACCGAAAAAAATATTGGAGAACGAACCTTTGAATGGTTGCGCCTCCAAGAACCAGGAGCTACTTCATCTCAAACCCGCACCGCACTTCTTGCTTTATTACGGCAAGAAGGAGAGACATGGCTCTTCCCATTTATTGCTGACCAACAAATAATTAATCAGGAATTAAATAATTTCAGTAATTTTCTTGAATCTTGCACTCTACGCTCAGCAAAAAACAAACCGATTGTGGCTCTTTCTCCAGTTCGCCAGCCGGCAAAAAACAAAATAACTTCCAAGAAACCACCCAATCCATGGTCTTGGAGAATTCCGGAAAATTGGTTACCTGGCAAAAAATCTTCCATGCGAGTGGGTAGTTTTATGATCGGAAATGATCAGGATAATTCGGTTGATATATCTATCACTTCTTTCCCTGGGGATGTTGGGGGATTATTGGCAAATGTGAATAGATGGATCGGTCAAATAGATCTCCCACCAATAAACGATGCAAGTTTGTCCAAATATTGTTCCTCTTTTAAATTATCCTCTTCTGATGGTCATTTCGTTGAAGCATATGGAGAAAAGAAAGGTTTACTCGCTGGCATTCTATTTCTTGAGAATGAATCCTGGTTTTTTAAAATGATGGGCGATTTGAATTTAATTAAAAACGAAAAGCAGTCCTTTATAGATTTCCTGAAATCCGTTAAGGAGAAGGGGTGACCTTTTAACATGAGTGATCTTAAAAAGAAAAAAAGTAGTTTAGCGAACAGAAGAAAGTCTTTTTCTTATCTTCTCCCATTAGCTTCACTCCGCCTTACTATCGTTCTGTTAAGTCTTTCCATGGTTCTTGTTTTTGTAGCTACTTTGGAACAGGTACGAATTGGAATTCGTGGGGCATTAGCTGAATATTTTGAATCCTTTTATGGGATTTGGTACTACCCCAAGGATTTTTGGGGAGGAAATTTTTTAAGCGAATTCCCACTTCCTATACCAGGTGGTTACTTACTTGGTGGATTATTAATCTTTAATTTAAGTGCCGCGTACATCGTCCGTTTTCAATGGTCCGCAAAAAAAGCCGGCATTCAACTTATTCATCTTGGTATTATTCTTCTCCTCATTGGACAACTCGTTACCCAAGCCATTCAGGAAGAATCAAGAATGCAGATAAACAAGGGTGAAAAGAGTAATTATATCGAAAGGTTTCATGGTGTTGAACTTGTTCTCAGGAATGTCACCCAACCAGATACAGAAAAAGTAATCACGGTTCCGCAAAAACTTCTTACGCCCGGCGAAGTTCTCTACGACCCTTCCCTTCCTTTTAAGATCAAAATTCATCAATTTGGAGTCAATTGTGATTTTGATATCGGTAAAGCCGGTGAACCAAAATCTGAACTAACTTCAGATATATCGCGGGGCATAGGAAAATCAGTTAATTTAAATATAGTACCAAAAGACGAAGACTACAGCAGTGATGCGATTAACTTTGGATACCTAATTTTTGAATTAATTGATGGGAGTAAAAGCCTCGGGAAATGGGCTTCTATTTCCCACCCAGCAGGTAATCATCTTTGGGGTCAATTATCTCCTACTCTTGCAGATATGGAATTTCAATCAATCAGGCATCAGGGAGATTTGTGGGGAATTGCTCTCAGGCAAGAAAGAGAGTACCTGCCATTCTCAATTGAGCTCCTTGATATTGAAAATGAATTTTATCAAGGAACAGAAACTCCCTTTAACTTTGAGAGCGATATCAATCTTCATCTTGAGAACGAGCAAACAAGAAGAGCACTTGTTTACATGAACACCCCGCTTCGCCATGACGGTAAAACTTTTTATCAATACCAAATGAATAGTGCTGGGAATTATACGGTTTTTCAGGTAATTAGAAATCCTAGTTGGCTTGTTCCTTACATCGCATGTATTTTAGTTTCATTAGGCATGCTTTGGCAGTTTAGTTTTCACCTTTATAAATTCCTGAAAAGAAATTCTGTTTCTTACAAAAAGGCCTAAAATGAGCAAATTCCATAAGTTATTCATTTTTATTTTGCTCTTCGTCGGAGTGTATATCTCCTTTTTCCCAAACACCTGGACACAGGCTTCAATCTTTGACTTTTTTAAAAGTGAACAAAACTTTTCTGATTCCAACACTGCTTTTGACCTAGATACCTTTTCCAAAATTCCTGTTCTTCGAGGGGGACGTGTTAAACCCCTTGATAGTGTTGCACGAAATATTCTACTAGTCCTTCGCAATAAACGAACAGCTCTGAAAGTTCTGGACGAGAAAGAACTTAATTATTACGAAGATCTTAGTTCAAAAAATTCCCTTACTGCTGAAGAAACAATTGCTCTAAAATCTTTCAAAAAGACAAAGCTAGTCAAAATCCCACAAAACGGAAATGAAGTAACTGCTGCTCAGGTAAGTGCAATCGATTGGCTTGCTCAAGTCTTATTTGCTCCTGAGAAAGCGGATAAGTTAAAAACATTCCTCATCGACCATGATCAGGTTCTTGGGTTATTGAACCAAAAATTATCAATCAACGGTAAATTTTATTCTTACGCTGAACTCGACCCCTATCTTTCCAACATCGACTCATCTGCTCGTAAAGCAGGCGAAATTGAGTCTGAAAAAAGAAATAGTTTCCAACAAAACATTATCGAATTGTACCGTTCTTTATTGATTTACAAAAAGCTCAAACATTCTCTTGCTCCTCCTATACCGCCTGAACGCCCCGAGGTTATTGAACAAATGGACGTGAGCGATTTAATCTATAATCCGGAAACTGACAATGCACTCAGCGAGGAATATTTTCGTTTTCGAGAATTAACTGCCGAACTTTCCAAAGATCCATCATTAATCAAATTAGGCAGCAAAGAATTTGCTAAAGTGGTTTATTTTGTAGACCGCTACAACCAAGCCAGTTTATGGACCGAATTTCTCCCAATACCCCCCGTTATATCTGAAAACAATGGAAAATGGAAAAAAGTAACTGAATCTCTTGTTGGTGCTGAACCTATCGATTCTAAAGAAAAACAAAGAATGGACCCTGCCCGGTTCGCTGAAGTTTTACGCGAATTATTATCACTCGAAACAAATGACTTGCGTAAACGAATTGATTATATTCGTGAAGATCAAAAATTGGATCCATCCGCACAATTTGCCACACAATATGCTGAGACTATAAAATTACTCAAGGGAGTTGATCCGATCATTCTCAAATATGAAGAACTTTCATCTGCATACCTCGAAAATAAATTTTCAGATTTTAACGATATCGCGAAGCAGATTTATCAAGAGACCACCAACAGGGCATCCTCCAAAGCTGACACTCTCTTGTTTGAAAAGACCTTTAATGGATACGGACCCTTCTATCGAAGTTCTATCGCCTATGTTCTCATTTTTGTGATTGCTTCCATTTCATGGCTCCTTACTCCCTTCGAGAAATCAGACTCGAAGAAATCTAGTTTCGTAAAAATTCTTCGGAATTCGGCATACTACTTAACCATTATTGTATTTCTATGCCACACATTTGGATTGGCCGCACGAATGTATATCGAAGGCCGCCCTCCTGTAACTAATCTCTATTCATCTGCTCTTTTTATTGGATGGGGAGCTGTTCTTCTATGTCTGGGAACTGAAAAGTACATTCGATTAGGAATCGCATCCGCGATGGGGTCTCTTATCGGATTTGGCAGTTTGATCATTGCTCAAAGCCTAAGCATGGATTCTTCTCTTAATCCAACTGGGGACACTATGGAGATGATGAGAGCTGTGCTCGATTCAAACTTCTGGTTAGCCACACATGTTGTTATTATCACGATAGGATATTCAACCACATTTCTTGGGGGTTTCCTCGGAATTGCCTTTGTCATTTATCGGGTGGTTAAATTTGCATCTGTTGCTAAATCCGGAATTGGACAAAAACTTCGTTCCGTGGAAAAGGATGCCAGTAAAATACTCGGTTCCATGATTTTTGGTATAACCTGCTTTTCCTTATTTTTTAGCCTGGTTGGTACAATCCTTGGAGGTATTTGGGCTGATCAGTCATGGGGACGTTTTTGGGGATGGGATGCGAAAGAAAATGGTGCTTTGCTCATTGTAATATGGAATGCGATCATTCTTCATGCCCGACTTTCCGGAATGGCAAAAACCTGCGGATTAGCTACTCTTTCTATTTTTGGAAATATTGTAACTGCTTGGTCATGGTTTGGCACCAATATGCTTGGTGTTGGCTTACATTCCTATGGATTCATGGATAAAGCATTTAATCCTTTAATGTATTTCTTTGCCTCCCAAATGGCATTTATCATAATTGCATACACCCCAGAATTCTTTTCTTTCATAGCCAAGTCTCTTACCAATCGGACTCCAAAATCTTCTTGAAGTAAGCTCTTAAGTAATTTTTCGCGGGGTCTTATCCAAATTTTCTCGCAAAATATCGAGCACATCTTCAATCGGCCTTCCAAAAGTGCATGGAAAAGGAATCGGATCATGGTTAAGATTACGATTTTCTCTTGCCTTCTGCTTTAAATGAAGAGTGATAAGTTTTCGCCCTCCGTAATTCTCGCTGGAAAAACTCTCGATTTCTTCATGGCGAAAATGTTGTTTTCTCCACCAACCTCTGAGGTGATATCCGTCTTTATTGATCAAAAGTCTGGACCACTCAAAAAACAAGTCTAATAAATTTAATAATCCAAAAACAGTGAAACAGATCGTCCCTAACCAGCTGAAAAACAGACCGATATAACTCACAAAAGAGAAGAAAAATGCGGTGATGAACAAAAACATAGTGAAGGCAAACTGTCTCCAATTAACCGGTTTTATCACTACCCTTAATTCACTCCTTTTTCCTGAGTTTGAATAATTCATTATTCAAGAAAAAGAATTTCTGGAAAAATTCAGGATGGACGAAGAGTGGGGAATAAAATGGTGTCTCGAATATTGGCTGCTTTAGTCAGAAAAATCACTAACCGGTCAATCCCAAGTCCCATTCCTCCGGCTGGCGGCATTCCATGCTCAAGTGCTAGAAGAAAATCATCATCTAATTCCTGAGTCTCTTCGCCAACCTGCTTCATAAAAGCCTCTCTTTGAACTGCCGGATCATTCTGCTCAGAATAGGCGGGAGCAATCTCCTGCCCATTTATGCACAATTCAAATACATCAATCGTACTTTCATCATCCTGCGTAATCTTTGCTAATGGACAAAGTTCCTTTGGAATATGAGTCACAAATGTTGGTTGAACGAGTGTGTGTTCAATCAGTTTTTCAAAGATATCATTAGTGACTTCGAAATCCTCAAGCTCAGGATCAACATCAATTTTTAATTCCTTCGCTTTTTCGAGCTTTTTAGATTTTGGAAGTTCGAACCAATCTTCACGCCCAACTGCCTCTATAATCAAATTCTTATATTTCGCTTCTCTCCATTCTCCTGAAAGATCAATTACATCACCTTCACTTCTTTCCAACTGGAGTGTACCCAAAGCACGCTCGGAAACTTGCTGAATCAATGACTGAGTCAACTCCATCATTCCCCGGTAATCGGTATAGGCCTGATATGCTTCCAGCATTGTAAACTCAGGGTTATGCCTTCGGGAAAGACCTTCATTACGGAATACTCTACCAACCTCAAAAACCCGGTCAAAACCGCCAACCAATAATCTTTTTAAATGCAATTCAAGTGCGATTCTCATATTAAAATCGCAATCTAGGGCATTAAAATGTGTTCGAAATGGACGGGCTGCGGCTCCACCAGATACAGATTGTAACATCGGAGTTTCCACTTCAAGGAAATCTCTATTCCAGAAAAACTCTCTTATCTCTCTAATTATTTGACTACGTGTGCGAAAACGCTCACGGGATTCATCATTCACAATTAAATCCAAATATCTCTGGCGATAAATTTGTTCATTATCAGTAAGACCATGCCATTTTTCAGGTAAAGGACGCAGAGCTTTTGAAACAAGCCTATATTCTTTGGCTCGCACTGTGATCTCACCTGTCTTTGTACGAAAAAGCTTTCCTTTAACTCCAATAAAATCCCCAAGATCTAATTTCTTAAATGAAGCATATTCTTCATCTCCAATTTCATCCTTTCTTACATAAGCCTGCATACGACCATCCCGATCGAGTACTTTTAAAAAAGAAGCTTTTCCCATTAAACGAAATGCGACGATTCGTCCTGCTATAGATACCTCTGGTCCTTCCTCCATATCTTCAGAGAGAAGTTTTTTTGCCTCACTTGAAGTGTGAGACTGGTCCCAATTTGCACTAAATGGATCTTCACCATTTTCTCGAATTCGTGCCAATTTATCCTGCCGAACTGCAAATTGATCACTACCATCAAGTGCAGTTTCATCTTGAGTTGTATTATTCTGTTTATTATCGCTCATTTCAAAAGGGGTAATTTAATGGATTTTATTTGTAAAAAGGGCAACGGAAATACCATTTAGAATTATGGCAGGTATAGAAATTAAGGTTTTTTGGCAAGGGCGACCCGAAACCCAAGATTTCGAAAGCGGTGATATAAGGAATTTGTAGACCTGCTTGAAGATTGGCACTCCGCTGCTGTCTTCATATATCCGCCTCCACGGCTTATCCTAAATTCATCCTGTTCACTATCATTAAGTAGCGTATTAACAAAAGAATTACCGACCCATTCGCGGACATTTCCATACATATCATAAAGATTCCAAGGATTTGGACTTTTTAAACCAACCTGATGAATTCTCTTCTGACTATTTCCCCGAAACCAGCCATGGTTATGCAATTCACTAGGGTCATCACCAAAATAATAAACTGTGGACGTACCCGCTCGGCATGCATATTCCCACTCTACCTCTGTGGGCAGTCTGTATTCATGATTTTGTGGCAAAGTTCCCTGGGATGCCGATAAAATCGTCAATGCCTTACAAAAAGCAACCGCATCAAGCCAGGAAACATTGTTAACAGGAAAAGCATCAGAAGAACTATTAATCTCAGTATCTGCAAAGCTAGGATTTGCTCCCATAACATGAGTATAAACTTCCTGAGTAACTAAATATTGACAAAGCCAAAAGCTATTCTCAACATCAACAATCCTTTGTTCTTCAGCATAAGGCACCCAGATGGATAACTGTCCGGAAGGAATCCATGAAAATGTTCCTGCATAAAAATCAACATGATTTTCCCTTGGAAGATCATCCAAATCTGGAGACTGTTCATTAATTGCGACATCAAAAGCTAGAGGATGTCTAGTCTTTCCACGGCCCGGGTGTGAAGAAATTTTTGCCTGGGATTGATTGTCTGAAACGAGTCCAGAATTCGTACCTGGACTTGTTTTTCCAACAGGTCTGAACGGAGGGTTTGAAGGAGCTTTCAAGCCCGTTGTACGATTAAGACCTCTTTTTAATTGAACTGACCAAACTCGATCCCACGATTTCCATAATTCAGCCCCGTAATCAAATTCCGAATCAACTCTGTCTTCAAGAGGGATTTGTTCAACTGGTTGGGGTATTTCATTTATTTTTTCTAACATGGTTGAACTGGCTTTTTGCTGCCAATTCTGCTCAGAAACGAAAATAGATTGAAATTGTTGGAGGCAGAGAGATAAACCAGCCGGCAAAGTAGTTTGTTCCAGATAGATTGTTAATATATCTTTATTCTCACTCAATGCATAACCCACCTCGCTCTTTACAAATCTTGAATCGACTGAACGAGGTGAGACAAAGACCACAAAAAGAGAAGATCTTTTTATCGCATGAGCAATTTCCTCAACCCATTCCCCGGCTGGCTGGATTCCTTCATCATACCAAAGATTAACTCCAGCATCCTTGAATTCTCGCATTGATTGATAAACCGGAATTTTGTCGGCATGAGCATAACTTACAAAAACATATGGGCCTTCCCCCGAATAAGATTCAAAAGGTTCTGGAATATCAGCTGATGAAATCATTTTACGAAATTAATTATCGTCATAACTATAACCAGCTCGTTGTAGAATATAAATCGGATAACTTCCGAAATTTTTGGCTAATTCCAAATGTCCGACATATTCAAAATCAAAGCCATCATATCCAAATGAGATCAAAGCGGCCACTGTCTCAGAAACAAAAACGGAACCGGGCAGAACGATGGGTTCAATTCGGGCAGCCTGATTCACATGGCTACCAAAAAAGTTGAGTTTGCCAAGGATTGGGTCAAATTTTTCGTAGGCTGGGCCGGCATGCATGGAGATTCGTACTTCCATACCATCTGTTAGACCTAGGTCAGTCCAGTCACCACCAGAAAAGTAGTCCCTTAGCTCAAGAGCTAATTCTAGACCATCGTCTAAATTATCAAAAACGGCAAAAAAACTGTCTCCCCAAGTATTTACAAAGGAAGGAGTGTTAGATAATTTTGAGAGACTCTCAGAAATACCACCTAGAAATTTCTCAACAAATTGGGGTGTCTTAGTTTCATCCAATTTCGAAAATCCTTCCACATCAGCAAAAAGCATGGTTTTTATAGTGCGCGGCATAATGCGACCTGCCTGCTGACGAAGAAGAAAAGTTGGATCTGTTTCACCTCCATGAACAATACGCTCATCCATTTCAGGTGCCGATTCGAGAACTTTTTTTGCGTCTATGATTTCGGGTTCATTGAAATTTTTCTGCCATTTTTTTACAAGTTCACCGGTTCCCCCCTCACCCCCAGGTTGTCCATCCCAAAAAACTAGTAACCTTGGATCTTCATCCAAACCCCTCCCGCGCATTGCTGCAAACCCAAGCAGTACATCATTGCAGAATGAAAAAAGAGTATCTTCTCCATTATAACCATCTTTTGTTACATAGTGAACAGATGTTGCCTGATCCAAAACGCTTTCAAACCTGGAAACCCAATTTCCTCCAGCCCGGCGAACGCTTGTTTCAATAAATTCTTCTTTGGCAAAGGGGAGAAAAATATGTGTCTCCGCACCACGCTCCAACATGGCTTCTAAAAATAAAATATCAGTACCACAGGCTGCAGAGCTGTATCCACAACTTGCTCCCATTTTTTCCAAAGCAGATTTAATTTCCTCCTTGGCAATTTCCTCCGCCTCTGGGGGGAAACGGGGAATGCTAGAACCCGGTTGATCAATTACATGGCCAGAAAATGCGACAATTCCAAGAACCGGAAATGCAGATTGAATCTTTTTACGGATATCTTCGTCCTCATAAGCACTGGCAATTTGCAATGCTTGCTTTCGAGTACTAGCAATCCAAGCAGGTTCAACATTGGGCATCGAAACCGCTTCAACATAGGAATAAACCGCATCATCTACCGATCCAAGTAAAAGTAAAGCCTCCGCTTCCGTTGCCTGAATCCAGTAATCTGTCTGCCCCTCACCCTTTAATTTTTCGCAGATTCGCCAAGCCTTTTCCGCGTATTCTTTTCCTTGATCGTAATTACCGGAAAAGAAATGCATAAATGAAATATTTATACAGGGATAATATTGAGTTTCTAAATCCTGTCTCTGACTGGTTTTTAAATTCTCAAAACTATTAGTAGAAAATCCTTCCTGATACCTAGCAATGGCAAGTTCCGCATATTTATTTTTGGACTCGGCATCAGTAGCTTGCTCCCAAAGATCTTTGTATGCACTGGCAAGTAAACTATGTGTTTCCACACCACGATCCCCACTTGCAACCAATTCTTCCAACAACTGAGAGGCCATCATTGGAGAACCCGCTTTGCATAAAGCATGAGCAGCCTTTTGACAAAGTTTTCGGTCGTTTTTATGCAACTTCAAACCCGCTCTAGCAACATCATGAGCAAGCAGGAATTCGCCAACAGAAATCATTTTCTCGCATAATGAAAGAAATTCCAATGCGGATGAAGCTCTCTGATCAAAAAGCTTCCACTCAGTCCGCAGACTTGGATTTAACCTGCTAACTAGTTGGGACATCGATTAAATTGATCTCCCTATCCACTCTAATGAATTATAAAGAAAACCCTAAGAAGGATCCCCAGGATTTTACATTTTTTCGTAACGTGTTCGAAGCATCTGTGTGAAGGCAGCGACTTTTCGAGCTTCCCTTTTTTTATCTGATGGCTTTCTAAAGTAACGCTTTTCACGCACATCGCGAATTGTACCTTCACGATCTAGGCGCTTTTTTAAACGACGAATGGCCCGATCCATGGGCTCGCCTTTACGAAGTTTGATCTCAATTGTCATAGGGAAAAGTGAAGATCGTAAAGAAGTAGGGAAATAGGTCAAGAAGTAAGATATCCTAAAACTTTTTCTTCGAAAAGCTTCGCTCCTTTGGAGCTTCAGGTTCTTTCAAACGAATTCTTGCGCCCCGCACACACTTTCTCTTCCTCCAATCCTTAAAAATTTGAGAGGAAAATCTCATAGAAAATCGACTATCGGTCTCAACCACCAGACCCTCTTCTTCTTTAGGTTTTGCATAAGCAAGACGAATTAAAGTATTACCTTCTCCCCGGTCTCCGAGTTCAAACATATCACGGGTAAAATCCTCACAATCAGAATCGGATGGATCGAGAAGCCAGGTGACCTCCTCGGTGTTTTCTGAAATGGATCGTTCAACTGGTTTCAAATTAGTAACGCTCAGACGGGTCTCATCATCTTTTCTGGAAGCCACTCCTTCCACCACCACAATTTTTCCTTCCTCCAAATGTAAACCGTATTGCTCAAAGGCTTCAGTAAACATCGGAATAGAAAAGTCTTTCTCTTTCGCCATTAAAGAAAAACGCGCCCACGGCTTGGCATCTTTCTTAGTGTATCTTCTTTCGATTTCAGAAAGCACACCGCATAATCGAAAAGAACGCTTACCCTCCAGATTATCTATTTCTTCTGAAGTAATATCGTCCAATAAGGTACCAAGGCCGCCAAGTGTGTCTACTGGATGCCCGGAAAGAAAAAACCCAAGTAGTTCCTTCTCGTATCTTAGTTTTTCCAATTCATCCATGGGTTCAACATCGGGATGCTCAGAAATGGAAGAAAAACCACCACTTTCTGAGGAATTTCCCCCACTATCATCACCCATCATATCAAATAAATTAACCTGTCCAGCTTCACGGTCTTTTCTTCGCAATTGAGCCTCTCCCATTGCCCTGTCCAGATCTGCCAATAACACCGCCCTGCTCTTTTCAATTGAATCAAATCCACCTGCCTTAATCAAATTTTCCAAAACCCTTTTATTAACCGCTTTTCCATCCACTCGTTCAACTAAATTTGAAAAGTTTGTGTAAGGTCCATTTTTTCTTTCCCCTAAAATTACGGCGGACGGACCACCCCCTACCCCCTTTATAGCGGCCAGTCCAAAACGAATCGAGTCTGCCTGTTCCTCG